>NZ_NFHK01000037.1:0-25900 GCF_002161315.1 Faecalibacterium sp. An77 | reverse complement strand
CTACCAGTTGCTTAAATTCCGGCGTGTAGCGTTTGTTCGGTATTCCTTTTGGCATAATAAAACACCCCACTTGTTATCCAGTATACCATACTGTCTAACAAATGGGGTGCAGTTCACTGTCTGCCCTGGCGGCGGTTTTCCGGTTTATATGGATGTTCCGGTCTCTTTCAAGACATGGCGGCCCGCTTGTCTTATCGCTGTCAGACCATGTAGCCGTACTTGTCGGTCACAATCTCTTTGGACAGAGGCAGGTCAAAGGGAATCGACAGATAGGGCGTCTCACGGGAAGCGGTCTCGCCCTTCCACAGTTTGATGTAGAGTTTCCAGCGCTCGGCGGTCATGGATTTGGGATCGTTCTTGTCGTCGCGCTGCCAGTACTGTCCGCCCAGCAGATAGCTCTCCATCATTTCCTCCCAGTTCTGGAAAACCGCCTGGGCCTTTTTGCCTGCTTCCACGCCGATTTCCAGCACTTCCTCCATGCTGACGTATCCCACAAAATAGCAGCACTGGACGATAAAGGCCGCCCGGCCCATGTCCCAGCCCAGCAGGGCGTCCTCGCCGTACTTCCGATAGGCCATCATCATCTTGGGGAGAAAGCTGTCCTCATCGGCTTTGGGGTTCCGCTCCCGGGCCACCTGGATCAGCTGCTCCTCCGAGAAACCGGCGTAACGGATCTCCAGCCGCTGCATTTCCGCGCCATAGGCGGACCGCATTCCGGTATCCAGCAGGGACTGCATTTCCTCCATGGCCTGGTCATGGGTTTCAATCTCCCAGTAATCCCGCAGCATGTTCCGGATTCGCTCCACCCGCTCCGGGATGTTCTCACCGCCGGGGTAAATCATTCCCGCCATCCTGCGGAAACTGCCCTCGTTGGCGGCCAGGAGAATGGACCCCGCGGTATTCATCCACCGCAGGGTGGGCGACAGCGGATTGTCCACTTCAACCCGCTGTTCTCTGGGTTTGAAAAAGTAGTTGCCGACCACTATGATGATGAGGCCCACTCCTACGGTGACAAAACAGGCAATGAATCCAGCCATAAAGTATGTCTCTCCTTTCCTGTTTCCGGATTAATACGGGCTGCTGTGCTCACCGGCACGGACCAGAATGTCCCGCGCGCTGCGCAGAATATTGGTGTCCTGGATGATCTGCTGGCACTGTTCCTCCACCGTCAGGTCCAGCCGGGCGTCAAAGGGATTGCGCAGCTGGCTGCAGGTGACGTACAGTTCTTCTTCATTGAAGGCCAGGTAGACTTTCCCCTCCATGGCCTCCTGAAACGCGGTGATCTGTTCCAGTACCTGCGGGGTCAGGATGTAAAAGGCGTTGGTTTCATTCTCCGCAAACACCACAAAGTTCTCATTGAAAACGCTGTTTTCGGTGTGGATGTTCAGCGGGGCGGTGGTCCGCTTGATTTCCGACAAAGCCTTTTTGGAGAACACCTGCACAAAACCCTGGCTGCTCTTGCGGTCATCGAATCGGGAGAAAATCAGCACCTGCCCCTCAAACAGGATGTCCGGCAGAGAACGTCTGCCCTTGGGGCGCTGGCCGGTGGAGACGTTGCTGGTGCGGAACCGCACCCCCTCCAGCTCCCCGGTCAGTTCATCTGAGGAGGTAAAATACACCTTGTCGCCCTTGGGGATCAGGTTCATCCGTTCCATCTCCTCATAGGTGATGCCGCCCTGGGAGTTGTATTTCAGGCGGGAAAAGCCGGGAATCCGGCGGATGGTATCCAGCACATACTTGTTTTTGAAGCTGTAGTTGAACCGGTCATAGGCCTTTCTCCACACCAGAATGGAATAGAAAAGGTAAATGACGCAGGAGAGAATCGCCGCCATCATCAGCTCTCCCAACAGCACGAAAAACAGCCCCGTTGTGGTCGAGTCGCCCCACTGGAGCTCATCCAGATAACCGAGCACCCAGACCTTGTTGAGCAGAGCTATCGCCACAAACACCCCAAACGAACACGGGAGAATCCGCCGCATGATTTTGGTTTTCTTTTGGGCATCCTTGCGCAGCTTTTCCAGCTTGACGCCGCTGATGTTCTGTTCCACCCATTCCATGGTAAAAATTCCTCCTTTGATGCAGGGAGCCTGCGGTATTCATTTACTGCAACGTGAGCGGCAGCAGGTTATCGCGGTCCGCCTTCCGTTCCCTCGCCCCGGCGCTCTGGGAGCGCAGGCAAAGGATGAGGATACGCCAAAGCAGCATCTTCAAAACAGAGAGGATCCTGCCATTGGCCGCCGCCCGGTCTGCCTGCATCAGAACTTCACTTCAAACGTCTTTTTCTTCTCCTCCACCTCATAGAAGTCGGCTTTTTTCATGCCGTGGAGTTTGGCCACGATGAGGTAAGGGAACATCTCGATTCTCTGGTTATAGAGGGACACGTTGGCGTTGTAGAGCCGACGGGCGGCCTGCAGATGTTCCTCCGCGTCAAAGATATCCCGCTGGAAGTGCTCCACCGACCTTATCGAGAACAGGACCGGATACTGCTCGGCCAGGGCATTGATGGAGGAGCTGACGCCGCTCAGCCCCTGCTGCACCGAGGTGAGCAGGCCCAGCTTCTGGTTCAGGCTCATCTGCTGCGCCGACAGGCTGTCGCCGGAACTGACGCCGCCGTCCTCGTCAGGGCTATTCTGAACCCGGCGCTGTTCCATCTGCTTTTTGATCTCCTGCATTTGCAGCTGCTGTTCGTTGATGGTTTTCTGGATGGTCTGGGCGGCCTCTTTCGAGAGGCCCTTCTTTTCCTCAAAGGCTGCTTCTTCCAGCTCTTTCCCGGTGCGGACCGCGGTGATCCCGGTGTACACGTCATATTCATGCTGAAGGAATTTCTTGACCGCTTCCAGCTCCTCCGACAGCATATCGTACCGCTTTTCCAGCGCCACATCGATGCCGGAGCTTCCCTCCTGGACCTTGACCGAGAGCCGCCGCAGCCGGTTATACAGCGAAATGTACCAGGCAGCCAGCGCCACAACTACAGCCGCCACAATAATCAGGATTTGCATACTCATTCTCCTTTTCGATGATGTCTCATACCGCAGGTGAACCTGAATGCTCTTGCATATCACTCCGCCCGCGCAGGCAGCACACGCCGATTCGTCCAGCGCTCTGCGCCCGTTCAGGCTTTGAAATCCTCTCCTTCCTCTGGCAACTGCCGCCCCAAATGCCGCAGGTTGCCGGTTTCAGCCGGGGGAGTCCCGGCGCGTTTTCGCCGGGTTTTCCATCCGCCCGCCGCCCGGAGGACGCCGGGCCGGCGGAGCGGTTCAGGATGACGTATCTATTGTATCATTCCAAGGAACAAACAGGAAGTCCTTTTTGAAAGATCTTTGTACCTCTTTCCATACATCCGAAAGTCAAAAGGGCGTTTGAACAAGCTTTGTTGTCCAAAAGAACGATTTACAGCAAATTTTGTTTCTCAAAATAAACAAGGCAGAGGCTGCCCCACGGGCAAACCCCTGCCTTGCTTTCAGAAACGTTCGTTCCTGCGCACATTCCAGCCCGAGGGCGGGCGCAGAAACGACCTCATCCTTCCCTCTGCTCCACAATTTCCAGAGAATCTTCTCCCACGCGGCAGAGCAGAAACAACACCTTGACCCCGGCGGCCCGGGCTTCCGCCAGGGCCTGTCCAAATTCCGGATGGGTGGCTGTGTTGGGCCGCACCTCGGTGATTCCCTCCATCTGGATCACAAAAGCAATCCCGCAGCGATACCCTGCCCGCTGGGCCTGGGTCAGCTCCTGCAGATGTTTGACGCCCCGCTCGGTGGGGGCGTCCGGGAAATAACCGACCCCGTCCACCTCCAAAGTACAGCCTTTGACCTCCAGCAGATAGGTCTGGCCGGCCTTTTCCATGGCAAAATCAATGCGGGACCGGCCATAGGAAAACTCGGGGCGGATGACGTCAAAATCCTGGGTTTCCAGCCATTCCTTTACCACCCGATTGGGGGCCTGGCTGTCGATGTTGACCCAGCCAAGGCCCTCTTTGTAAACCGCCACAAGGTCGTATTTTGTTTTGCGGCTGGGATTGTCGGACACTTCCAGCCGCACCGGCGCACCTGGCACCAGCAATTCTCTGCACCGGCCGGTGTTTTTGACGTGCACCGTTTCTTCTCGGCCCTGGACCTCAACCCGGGCCACAAAGCGGTTGGGCCGGGAGAGAAAACGGCCCTCGATGATTCTCCCATATTTCACAGCGGTTTCCCTTTCTGCACGGTTCATCTCTTTGTTTGGTTGTGCAAACCGATTGTACCACGGCGCCGCATCAAAATCCACGGGTTTCACCCGGTTCACACAAAAGGCCGGCCAGGGATGTTCCTGCCCGGCCAGCCTCTTGCATGGGCCTTTTCACTCTACGCATCCTACCCGCACACAGGGCCGGCGCATCCACCGCCCATTCTCACACAAAACCCCTGACACCGCATGAACGCTTCACGATGTCAGGGGTACTTTTTTGTTACTGTATCACAAACCCGCCCGGTTTGCCGCCAAAACGCAGCGAACGGACCGATTTTTGTCCCGAAAGAGAGCTAGGCTCAGCTCTTTCTGCGCTTCATTTCGTGTTCTTCATAGTCTCTCAGAGAGGCCAGCGCCTTGGGGGCCAGCGGAACCAGGGCGATCATGTTGAACACCGTCATGAGGCCCACGCCCACGTCGCCCAGATCCCACACGAACTGATAGGCCGCCAGGCCGCCCACAAACAGCATCACCAGGGCCAGAATCTTGTACAGGGTCTGGGAGATCCAGTTGTCCCCGAACAGGTACGCCACATTGGACCGGGCATAGAACAGAATCCCCAGGAAGGTGGAGAAACTGAACAGCCACAGAATCACCGCAATGAAGATCACGCCGAACTCGCCCAGATGGTACCGCATGGCGGTCTGGAGCAGGTCCATGCCTTCCAGACCGGTGGTCAGGCTCTCAGGGGTCAGCAGCATCACCATGGCCGAGCAGCTGCAGATCACCAGAGTATCAATGAACACGCCCAGAGACTGCAGCAAGCCCTCTTTGGCCGGATGGCTGATATCGGCGGCCGCGGCGGCGCAGGGCGCCGAGCCGGAACCAGCCTCATTGGAGAACAGGCCTCTCTTGGCGCCGTTCATGATGACTGCGCCGATGCCGCCGCTGACGGCCTGGCGCAGGCCAAAGGCCTCGGCAAAAATCCGCTGGAACACCGCCGGCAGAAGCTGGGCGTTTTTCACGATGATGAAAATGGTGATGAAGAAGTAGCACGCAGCCATCACCGGGACAATCAGGTCCAGCACCTTGACGGTGGCGTTCTTCCGCAGCACCACAATGGCGGCCAGAATCACCAGCAGAATGGTGGTGTACAGCGGATCAATGTGGAACGCATTCTCAAACGCCGAGGAAATGGAGTTACTGGTCACCTGGCTGATTCCGCACCAGCAGATCAGGCCCGACAGGGCGAACAGGGACGCCACAATCGAGCGCTTCCGCTTGCTGCCCTCCCGGATGAACAGTTTGTGGAGGTAATACGCCGGGCCGCCTCGATAGCCGCCATAGAGGGGGTCTTTTTCCTTGTAAATCTGGGCCAGGGTGGCCTCGATGAAGGCCGTAGAGGACCCCAGAAGGGCGATCAGCCACATCCAGAACACGGCGCCGGCGCCGCCGGCCGAGATGGCCGCCACCACGCCCACCAGGTTTCCCATGCCCACCCGGCAGGCCGTTGAGACGATCAGGGCCTGCAGGCCCGAGATGCCGGCCTGTTCCTCTTTGCGGTGGCTCTCCAGGGTGACCTTCACCATCTCGGGAAAGAGCCGGAACGGGAGGAACCGGGTCCGAACGGTGAAATAAATTCCCGCCGGGATCAGAATCATCACCAACAGGGAAAGGCCGAGAGTGCTCCCTCCCGGCAGGGGAATCTGAACGATATCCCCCCACAGCAGATTGTACATTGTCTGTATCAGCGCCATAAGAAATTCAACCTCATTGTCTCCGCTGGCCCGCAGGCCATGGGTTTGCTCCGGGGCAGATGCCGGTCTGCTCCAGGCAGGCCCTTTCCCCTCTCCGACCGCTTAAAACCGGCTTGATTTTTGCGTTCATTTAGTGTAACATGAATGTATGATTTTGTGAAACGAATAGTTTTTATAAAATTATTTACTCAAATTTATAAGAGAGGTGCAGCAGATGGAACTGCGAACGGTACGAACCTTCCTGCGGGTAGCCGAACTGCAGAGCTTTTCCCGGGCGGCCCAGCAGCTGGGCTATTCCCAGGCGGCGGTGACGGTACAGATCAAGCAGCTGGAGCAGGAGCTGGGCACTCAGCTCTTTGAGCGGATCGGAAAGCGGATCAAGCTGACCGAAAACGGGGCGCGGTTCATCCCCCACGCCATGGAGCTCTTAAAGGTTGCCCAGAAAGCCCAGACGTTTATCAGCGACGACAGCAAGCCCTCGGGGCAGCTGCGGATCGGCACGGCCGAGTCTCTGTCCATCAGCGTTCTGCCCCAGATTCTGCTGGAATTTCACGCCCTGTGCCCGGCGGTGGAAACCAGCATCCACACCGGCCTGATCTCGGAGCTGTTCGACATGGTGCGCCAGAACGACGTGGATGTCCTGTTCTTTCTGGACAAGAAAACCGACTTCCCGGAGTGGGTCAAGGTGCTGGAACGGCCCGAGCCCATCGTGTTTGTGGCCTCCTGCGGTCATCCCCTGGCGGGCGAGCAAAACATCCCGCTGGAAAAGATCCTGACCCAGCCCCTGGCCCTCACCGAAAAAGGGGTCAGTTACCGCTACGATCTGGAACAGATTGTGGCCGCCCGAAACCTGGAAATGCATCCCTTTCTGGAGACCGGAAACACCGACATCATCGTCCATATGCTGCTGGAAAATGCGGGCATCTCCTTCCTGCCCCAGTATGCCGTCCAGAAGCATCTGGACGCCGGACGGCTCACCATTCTCTCAGTGGACAGCCCTCAGATTCAGATGTGGAGCCAGCTGGTCTATCACCGCAACAAGTGGATTACCCCGCAGATGCAGCAGTGGATCGACCTGATGCTCCAGAGAATTGGACCGGCGTCCGATTGTCCTGGCCCGCAAAACATGCTATAATCAATTTGCACCCAACGCAAAAAGCCGCAGGTGTACGCTCCCGTTCCGGTTCGCACACTCTGCGGCTTGTATTGTCTTCTCAGGTTCAGGCGGTGCCATTGCTGCTGGGCAGCGCGCGGCTGGACAACAGGCCGGACAGCTGTTCGTAATCCACCGCCAGGGTATAGGCGGTGTCCAGCCCCTCAAAGGCTCCGGCCGGGAAATCCACTTCCAGGTGGTCCGCATAGAAGATCACCCGTTCCGGGTCGATGGCGGCGGCCAGACGTTCCTGCACCGCGGGGTCATCCCCGGCTGCTGCGGCCAGCGCCAGGCGCACATTGGCTTCCGGCTGGGTGAACAGGGACCACAGTTCCAGCCGCTGGCCGCTGGCACGGTCAAAGGCGGCGGTATACCGCAGGGTCTGTCCCTGCGCCGGGTCCACAGCCTGGTCCACGGTGGTGGTAAAGTAAATCACCTGCTCACTGAAAGCGGTGGAGGCCACCCTCTGGCTCACCCGCCCCGCCTGGAAGTTGTCCTTTCCCTGTTCCTGATAGCGGGTATAGGCGGCCTGCAGCAGGGTGTTCAGGTCATATCGCCGGCCCGCCCCCTGATACCAGGCCGACACGGCGGACTGCACTTCCTGGCTGAGGATGCTGTAGCCGGCATCTCCTTCGGGGCCCGCCGCGTCATCCTCGGTCAGGATGGTGGTTCCATCCGACAATTCGTACAGCACCCACGACTCCCGCAGCCCGTTCTGGTAGCCGCGCCAGCGGTCGACGGCCTCTCCATCCGAAAAAGAGACCACGTCCTCCTGCTCCAGCTCCCAGATCTCTTCCTGCACCGTCGAACGCTGACAGCCGGTCAGCAGCACAAGCCCGCACAGGGCCAGAGATACCATTCGTTGTTTCATGGGGAGCGCTCCTTCTGTTCGTGTGAGTGGCAAAAAGTTTCTTTTTGCAGCGGACGGGTATATTTTACCATATCTTTCCCCGACAAACAAGAGAACAGCGGCATCCTGCACAGAATCGGCACGTTCTTACGTCTTTTCTCTTCCGGCCGACACCGGTCTGGAGACCCATTGCACCCATCCTTCCATCCATTTCAAAAAGGAGGTTGTTTCTATGAGCGCATCCAAATCCAATTCCCGGTGCCCGGGGCGTTTGGCCCTCCGGGTGCTCCTGGTTCTGTTCGTCATTGCAGCGGCGGTTCTGCTGGCCTTTGGCCTTCTGATCCGCAGCCGGTCCGCCGCACTGGCCAAGGGGGCTGCCTTTTCCTTTGACTATCAGGTGACTTCGACGGCGGCCGAGCCCTCCCTCACCTACTCCACCCTGGAATCCCTGGGCGGCCTCACCGGCACCCTCTCGGGCCAGAGCCACGGCAGCGACCTTTATCTAGCCTGGTGCGCCGCCGGCAAAGAAGAAGCCTTCACCGATCTCTATGTACAGAACGGCAAGGTCCTTCTGAACATCCGCCAGATTTACCGGACGTTCCTGTCCGGTCTGGCCGCAAAGTATCCGCTGATCGGTTCCCTGATCCCCGACTGGACTCTGGGCGACTACATCTCCCAGGACCAGCTGGCCCTGCTGCTGGGCACCGAGCCCACCGTCTCGGAAATGGAAGACTACTCGGTCAGCGCCTTCTCCCTGTTTTCCATGCAGCGGGTTCATCCCGACAACGCCATGGAAGGATATCTCTACTTCACCCCCAAGGAGTCCCAGGGGGGCGCGGTCATCACCATCGGCTTCCCGATCCAGAGCATCTGGGCCGAGTTTTTCCGCTGCCATGTGCTGGTGGATATCCCCAGCCAGGGCCTGCATCTGGAACTGACCGGCAAGGCTCTGCCCGGTGAATACGACATCCAGCTGCCCGCCTCGGTCATGAAGGACGAGGACATCAACGCCCTGGCCGAGCTCATCCAGGCCGTCCGCTCTCTGGCCGCCCTGGTGGCTGAAATGGCCGGCTGATTCTTTTCATCAAACAACAACGCGCCCCGCAGCGGCTTGAGAACCAATGCGGGGCGCATTGTTATGAACAGGGGGATAATGAATCAATCTTTCTTCACGGCGACCAGCACGCGGATTTTATTGCCTGCCGCGCAGCCCAGGCTGTCATACCAACCGATCAGGTGATAGTCCTGGGGGTTGACCTGGGAGAGGCTGGTGGTGAAATACTGGCCCTTGTACCACAGATAGACCTGCATATTGTCGGCGGTCTCGTAGCGGGTGTTCCCGCTCATGACCGACGCCGCGCCGATCTGATCAATCATGGTGGGCATCAGCTGAATCATGGATTTGACGGTGCCGGTGGGGCTCTTGCTGACCGCAATGCCGCCGGCCACCACCGGATATTTCACCGAGGTCTGCAGGGTGGTATTTTCCCCGTTGATATAGCAGACATAGTTGGCGCCGGTGCCCAGATAACCCAGAATATTGCTCAGGGCGCCGCTGGTGTTTTTGGAGGCCAGCTGCAGCGCATATGCTGCCACCTTGCCTGTGCTGCTGGTGAGGCTGTCCCACAGCGTGCTGGCGATGCTGCCGTCAATGATGCCGTACAGGATATCGCTGGTGCTGGGCAGAACCAGGTCGGCCACATCCGCCGCCACATTGCCGGTACTGGTGCTCCCGGTGGTGCCGGGAACCGTGGTGCTGGGCCGGCCCAGGGAGCTGTCCACCGTGCTGCCCACCGCGCTGGTCAGGTTGCGGACGTCGTCCAGGACACCGTAGGTCCACAGATCGCCGGTGGCGTTGTTCAGGATCATGCGGTCAATCTCGCCCTGGGCATTGGTGGTGTAGTAGCGGACATCACCGCCATTTAGGGTTACCCCCGATAGTCGGCTGGGGCTTATCGCCCCAGCCACACCCTCCGCCGTTGTGTCCAGAATCTCAACGCCGTTTGCCAGGGCCGTGCCGGAAAAGGCCGTGCCCGTCTCATTGAAGGTGCCGCTGATGGACTTGGTATCGATGGAGCGGACGTTCTCACCGTTTTCGTCCACCGTGATTTCCACCAGCATGCCAGCCGGGAAATTCAGGCTCTTGTCCACATTCACCGTCCGCACCACGCCGTCGGTGCAGGCCACCGCCACGCTCTGCAGCACGTCGGCGCCGTTGCCTTCCACCAGGCTGCGGGCGGAGTTCTGCACCACGCCGTAAAAGACCTCGTCGGCCTGGGTGCCGGTCAGCACCTGCACCACCTGGTTGTCCATGCCCAGCAGCAGGGTGACCACCTGGCCCACGCCGCCGCCATTCAGGGAGGAGAGAACCGAGGCAGCCGAGGAGGAGCCGATGGTGTATTCGGTGCCGGCCACCGTCACCGAGGTGGGCGCGCTGGCCGAGGGGGCCACGGCCGTGATGCGGCCCGCAGCCTTTTTGGAGTAGATCCAGACCGTCTTGGCGTTGGCGCTGTAGTAGTAGACGTCGTACGGGTTCAGCTCAGCCGAAGCAGTGGCGGTGTCATTGCGGTAGACCGCCGACGGGGTGAAGGGCAGCTGGGTGCCCTGGCCCGCCACAAAGGGGCCTTCCAGGCTGCCCAGCAGCACCGAGGAGACCGATACCTGGCCATCGGTGACCGAGAAGCCTAGGGTGGAACCGTAAACCTCACCGCTGCCGTTCTTGGCCGTCAGGGCGTTGTACAGAAGGACGGAGCCGTCCTCCAGATTCATCACCTGGCCGGGAGCACAGTTCAGATCGGTGCGCAGGCCCAATTCATTGGCCTTGTTCAGCTGGGCGGTGGGGAATGTGCCGCTGAGGGTGGTGACGTCATAGCCCAGCAGGTTGAGGGCAGCGGCACAGGCCTCCTCCAGAGTGATCTGGTTGTCGGGCCGGAAGCTGCCGTCGGTATAGCCGCTCATCCAGCCCTGCTGGACGGCGATGCGGATGTAAGGGGCCAGGGGTGCATCCCCGCTCACATCGGTGAACAGGGTGCCGGCCGTCCCCTGGGAGGCGGCGCTCTCCCGATAGGGCGAGAAAGCCACCAGCAGCCGGGCCAGCTGGCCGCGGGTCAGGGCTGCATTCAGGCCGGCGGTCTGCTCGGAGGTCAGGCCTCCCAGCATCACCGCCGTCTGGACCGCCGTATTGGCACTGGTGGCCGAAGCAGGCATAACCAGCATGGCGCAGGCGATGCAGACGGCCAGCAAAAGTGCAAGAAACCGTTTTTTCATCTCGTGTATTCCTCCCTCTTTAATCATAGCGCAGAGCCTCAATGGGGTTGAGCCGCGCCGCGCGCTTGGCCGGCAGATAGCCGAACAGAACGCCGATGCCCACCGAAATCCCAAAGGCCACCATCACCGAACCCATGGAGGGCTGGATGGTCATGCCTGCATTGGTCATGGTCAGCACCTGGTTGACGCCCGCCGAGATGAGATATCCCAGCAGGATGCCCACCACGCCGCCCAGCGCCGAGGTGGTGGCGGCTTCGGTGACAAACAAACCCAGAATCGAGCGCTCCTTGGCGCCCAGAGCCTTGCGGATGCCGATTTCACGGGTGCGCTCCGCCACCGACACCATCATGATGTTCATGATGCCGATGCCGCCCACCAGCAGAGAGATGGCGGCAATGGCCGTCAGAACCATGACCACCATATTGATCATGGAGCCCAGGGTGGCCAGCATCTCGCTCAGACTGGTGACGTAAAAGCCGCTGTCCGAGTTGAGCAGCTTTTTCAGGCCTGCTTCCAGGACGGCTTTGCCCTCCGACACCTGGCTCTCATTGACGGTGGTGACGCCGTACGCCGACACCACGCTGTTGCGGTTGAGGCGCAGGGCTGTGGTGTAGGGCACATAAATGGTGTCGTCGTTGCTGCCCTCCTGCAGGTTGGGGTCTTCCACCTGGGATTTCAGGACGCCCACAATGGTGAACTGGTCGTCCCCCACCTTGATGGTCTGGCCGATGGCGTTGCCGCCATAGGCCACGCGGTCCACATAGGAGCCCACCACGCAGATTTTCTTGTAGTCGGCGCAGTCCACATACTGGAGCAGCCGCCCTTTTTCAATGGCGGTGCCGGTCATTCCAAAGTACACTTCGCTGATGCCCGAGACACTGGTCCGGCTATAGGTCTTGGTGCCCACCTTGACGGTGCCGGTCATGCTGACAATGGGCGAAATGCCCGAGTAGAGGTCGGGGCGGCTCTCCACGATGGCGTAGACATCGTCCACGTCCACGGTGCGGGCGCCGCGGCCCATGACGCTGACCTGCAGCAGGTTCATGCCCATGGAGGACACGCTCTCCCGCATACTCAGGGTCAGGCCGTTGCCCAGACCCACAATCACCATGACGGCCATGACGCCGATGATGATGCCCAGCATGGTCAGGAAGGTGCGGAACTTATTGCTCCAGATGTTTTTCAGGGCCTGACGGAAGGTTTCATAGATCATACGCTGCCCTCCTGTTCCGTTTCTTCCTCTTCCTGGGGGATATAGTTGGGCTGGACCACTGCCTCCGGTGCATGGGAATCGCCGTCATAGACGATCCGGCCGTCCTCCAGGCGGATGATCCGCTCGGCCTGCACCGCAATGGAGTTGTCGTGGGTAATGAGGACTACAGTGTTCCCCTGCTTGTGCAGTTTCTGGAGGATGCCCAGCACTTCCCGGCCGGTGTGGCTGTCCAGAGCGCCGGTGGGCTCGTCGGCCAGAATCACCGCCGGCCGGCCCACCAGGGCCCGGGCAATGGAGGCGCGCTGCTGCTGGCCGCCGGACAGCTGGCTGGGCTTATTGTCCAGCTTGTTGCCCAGACCCACCTGTTCCAGCGCTTCCCTGGCCCGCTGGTGCTGTTCGCTGCGGGAAAGCCCCGCGTACACCAGCGGGAGCTCCACGTTTTCCAGCAGGCTCAGCTTGGGAAGAAGGTTGTACTGCTGGAAGATAAAGCCCAGCAGCTCGTTGCGGATTTCGGCCAGCTCGTTTTTGTCCATGCTGCCCACGTCCCGGCCGTTCAGCTTGTAGGTGCCGGAAGTGGGAACGTCCAGGCAGCCGATAATGTTCATACAGGTGGACTTGCCCGAGCCGGACTGGCCCACGATGGCCACAAATTCGCCCTTTTCAATTTTCATCGAGATGTGGTCGGCGGCCTTAACCACCGTATCGCCCATCTGGTAGTACTTGCAGACCGAGTCAAACTCAATCAGCGCACTCATACCGGACCACCTCCCGGGCCGGCAACCATGACCGCCATGTCGTCACCCATGCCGCCCGCTGCTACAGCCGAGGCATCATAGGCGACGGTGTCGCCGGCCTGCAGGCCGCTGGTCACTGCAATGTAGTCATTGTCGCTGACGCCGGTTTCCACCTTGACGTAGACATAGCCCTCGGGGGCGGTCATCTCGCTGACGGCGTTGGACGCGCTGGGCGAGTCTGCCGTCACCAGGACGTAGTTGCCCCGCACCACGGCGGCATTGGGGATGGACAGAGCGTTCTGGACGCTGGCCACCACAATTTCAGCGGTGGCGTTCATGCCGGGCAGCAGCTCGCCGAAGTTCTCAATGCGGATGGTGACGGGATAAGTGGTGGTACCGGCGGTGGTGGTGCCGGCCGAGGAAACGTTGGTCACCACGCCTTCAAAGGTCTTGTTCTGGACGGCGTCGGCGGTGATGGACACCGACTGCCCTTCCTTGATGGAGAGGATCTGCAGTTCGTCCACGTTCAGGGTCAGCTCCAGATAGCTCAGGTCGTGGATGATGCACATGGGGCTGGTGGTGGTGGAGCTGTCGCTGCCCACCGTCTCGCCGGCCTGGATATTCTTCTGGATGATGGTACCGCTGATGGGGGCGGTGATGGTGTAGTTGTCCATGGTGTTCTGGGCGTCATCCAGCGACAGCTCCGCGCTGCGGAGGTTGTCGGAGGCGGTCTCCACCTGGCGGGTCAGGCTGTCGCTGGTGAGCTGCAGAATGGCGTCGCCGCTGTTCACCCGGGCATTCTCCTGAACGCAGAGGGCTGCGACGGTGCCGGAAGCCGAAGCGGTCAGGGTCTGCTCCTTCTGGTAGGCAAACCGGGCGGAGCCCAGAGCGCCCACGCCGTTCACCGAGGCGGTGGCGGCCTGGGCAGAAGTCAAGCTGCCGTTGTTGGGCACTGCAATCACCACGGTGCGGACCAGCAGGCTGCCGGTACTCAGGGTATCCGAGCCGGACACCGAACGGATGGAGCCGGTGACCGTCTCATAGGTGCCGTCCA
This sequence comes from Faecalibacterium sp. An77, assembly GCF_002161315.1. Lineage (NCBI taxonomy): Bacteria > Bacillati > Bacillota > Clostridia > Eubacteriales > Oscillospiraceae > Faecalibacterium > Faecalibacterium sp. An77. Next base: position 11,708 of record NZ_NFHK01000037.1, on the reverse strand, counting down.
GGGTGACCTGAGCGGTCTGGCCCGCGCTGAATCCGGCGGCGTCCGCAGCCGGGAAATTCAGGGTCAGCAGGACGGTGGAGTCGTCGCGGATCACCGCCACCTCCTGCCCGGCCGAGACGGCGTCGCCGGGGGCAGCTTTCACCGACACCACGGTGCCGCCAATATCGGTGCGGACATACTGGGCGTTGACGGCGTCCTCATAGTTGCGCTGGGCCTGATTCAGGGACAGCTGGGCCCGCTCCACGCTGTTGGCCGCATCGGAGCTGTCGATGGTGTACAGGATATCCCCTGCCTGGACCACGTCCCCTTCCTCAAAGTCGGAGGTCAGCACTTTGCCCCGCACCAGGGCCTTGACCTCATAGGTATTGGCCGCCGTAATGGTGCCGGAATCGCTGAACACATTGGTGATGCTGCGCTGTTCCGGCGCCACCTCGATGTAAGAAATGTTGGCCGCAGTCTTGCTGGCGCTGTTCCTGGGCAGGAAAAGGGCTCCCGCCACAGCCACCACGCAGACGCCTGCGGCGATCTTTTTCCAGTTGCGCTTCAGAAAAGGCTTAGCGCCCTTTGCCGCGCCTGCGGTCCCCGGGCTGAGCGAAACGCTCTGGCCGTCCTTGTCCTCCTGTTGTTTTTTCTTTTTAAACACGGTATTATTCCTCCTTTTCATTTACCAACAGCATAGCATGTTCATCTTGAGGCAATCTTGATTCAACCTTGAATTTACCTTGAGATTTCATGATTTCCTGCCTTGGCAGATGCTGCCAGCCCTCTGATTATACACCACAAAAAAGTTGAAATTGTGAGAACGCTACCGTTTTTTCGTCTTTTGGACGGATTTTTTTACGATTCATAAGCTGAGCCGTGTTTGCACAAGGATTTCCCGGGAAAAGTAAACCGGCCGATCTCCCCTCAAGGGACGCAATTCAGGTTCTCCATGCACACGCCCCTGCAGTCCTTCAAAAGCAGCTGGCGGGTTTCCGAGCCGGCAAGGCAAAGGTTGCGGAGGGTCACCTGTTCCAGCTCATAGCCCGGCACATCAAAGCCTGCCAGCTCCACCGGAGCGCAGGTTTTTATGCTGCCGTCGCCGTCCACATCCCGATAGAGGCCGGTAAGGGTCAGGTCCTCAAAGAGGTAATCCCGGAACACCGGCGGATGGGGACCGGGGACGCCGTCGTCGTTGTACCCCACCTGGCAGACCAGCACCCGGGGCAGGCGGCAGCGCCGTACCGACAAGCCCTGCACGCCGCCGCCCCGCTTTTTGGTTCCCTTGACCATAACGCCGAACTGGGAGTCCTCCAGGTCGCAGTCCCAGATCCGGACATCCTCAATCCCGCCGCTGATCTCGCTGCCAATGCAGATGCCATGGCCAAAGCTGCTGCGGCAGTCAAACACCCGAATCCCCCGGGTGGGACGGTTGATGCGGTTTCCCTCGGGGTTTTTGCCCGACTTGATGGCCACCGAATCGTCCTGGGTGTAGAAGGTGCAGCCAAAGAGGGTGCAGTCCTCGCTGGAATCCGGGTCCCAGCCGTCGCCGTTCCAGATGCCCTTGGAGCGGAAGGTGCAGTGATCGGTGACAATGTCCCGGCTGTAAACCATGTGGACATTCCAGCTGGGGCCGTCGGCCAGGGTCAGCCCCGAAATCCGCACATGGGCACAGTTGCTCAGGTTGATGAGCCGACCCCGGACCCGGCCGGGGATGGTGTTCTCATTTTCGCAGGTCTTGACTAGGTCCTGCATGGCGGCCAGCTCCTCTTTCATCCTCTCCCGCTCCGAGGCAATGGTCCCCCAGGCCAGATCGTACCCGCCGCCGCAGATGGTACCCTCACCCCAGATGCGGACATCCTCGCAGTTGGGCCCGGCGGTATGATCCAGCGTGCCGAAGTTCAGCAGGCTGGCATAGCACATCATTTCGGTACCCTCAAAGCGGCTCAGGATGCGGGGTTCATAATCCTCCGGCCGGGAAGAGCCCTGCAGGACGGCGTCCTTGTCCAGCCAGATTTCCAGATGGCTGTGGCCAAACAGGGCGCCGGTGCGATAGACGCCTGCCGGGAAATAGACATATTCCTCCGGGCCGCAGGCGTCCAGAACCCGCTGCAGGGCGGCGGTGTTGTCGGTTTTGCCGTCCCCTACCGCGCCCCAGGGCTCTGCCGTCACATCCAGAGGCCGCTTTTCTCCCTCTGTCACAACCTGGATGCTCCCCACCGGGCGCACCTCGACGGCATAGCAGGTGCGGGGCGTCAGGCCCTGGAGGGTGAAATGGGTTTTATCGGTGCTTCCGCAGGGCACGCCGTCCAACAAGATTTCATACCGCTCGGACGGCTGGACCGGAAGGTCCCAGTACAAGGTCATGCGGTCGGGCCCGGTCAGGGCATAAAGATTCGCCATAAAAGCGCTCCTTTCCTTACGTTACAGTCCGCCTTCCGCAGCAATTGCAGAGGGCTGTATACAACAGATTCAGTATAGCATAGTTTGGCAGGCTTCGCCATAGGACCGGCCCGCCGGGGCATCAAAAAAGCAGGGGGCTTTCGCCCCCTGCTGGAGTTTCTATGGTTACCACTTGCCGTTCTTGATGCGGCCGCCCACCAAAATCAGGAGGAACAGCACCGCCACCAGCAGAACCGTCAGCCAAACCGGGCAGAACACCCACACCCAGGACCAGGCAATCAGGTCCAGACATTTCAGCACAATAAAAACCAGTGTCAGCGTTGCGATGAATCCCATATGGACGTCCTCCATTCCCCTGTTCGGCGTTTCTTTTGGCTTTATGATAGCAGATTTTCCCGCGCCGCGCAAGGGATGAGGACGCGGTCACCGGGCCGCCAGCTGAGCCGTCAGTTCCTCACAGAGGGCCTGGGTGGAGGCGGTGTCGGGGCCATTCAGAACAATGGTCTCCCCATGGACGCTGAGCACTACGCTGTCCTTACAGGAGGCGTAGGTATAGCGGGTGTAATTGCCATAGGCGTCGTTGGAGAAAGAGCCCATCAGCATCCGGAAGTTTCCAAAGCCGTAGGTGCGCACCCCTGCGCTGGGGGCGGTGTCTCCCGGCTGATAGGTCACCGACTCGATGGAGTCATAATTCACGGTGAGATCGGACCAGTATCCGGTCTCCACGGTAAAGGAGGTGTCCCCAAAGTTCACTTTCAGGCTGCCCGCAAACAGAACCCAGCCGACAAAGGCCACCACCGCCACCAGAATCACCAGCCCGATGACTTTTTGCCGGGGGCTGGACTGGATCCGAACGGCAGTACCTGCCTGGAGCTGTTTCCGGTAATAGAGATAGGAATAGACGCAGGGCACTATGGCCGCCGTCACAATGGCGGCCGTAAACACCACCGCCATCGCCGCAGAGGGCAGCAGAGCCGCTATCATGCAGGCCAGGCCTGCCGCCACCCACACCTTGCCGCCAAAGCGATGGGTGACGTTCCAGTTTTCTTCATTTTCCAGGGTCCACTTGACCCGGATTCCGATGGTGGCATTCTGGCGGAACTTGGGCATATAGTTGCCGATCAGCAAAAACAGCAGGCCAAACCCCAGGTTCATCACAATAATCATGAAATCTGCGCCATTATACCCGCGCTGGAGGCCTGCCACCACCGCCCCCGACAACAGCGAAATCACCGGCAGCAGCCAGAAAACCAGTCCTATTGCTTTTTTGCTCTGGCCCTCCCGGTTGCGACGGTCGGCAAACACCAGCAGCAGGCACAGCCAATGGGCTGCCAGAAAAATCACTGCCTCCCATGCCATCCGCCAGCCCAGCAGGCCGGGCAGCAGAATCACCAGAGACGAAACAAACAGTTTTCCTTTATTCTCCGCGATCATCTTTTTCATGGCCGGACTCCCCTTTCAAATCCGTAATCCAGAGCATGACCTCCTCCAGCACCGAGGCGTTCAGCTCATAATAGATATACTTTCCTTCCCGCTGGTCGCGGATCAGGTCCGCGTCCTTGAGCACCGACAGGTGCCGCGAAATGGACGCCGCCGTCACCGGGAAATGATCGGCTATCTCTCCGGCCGAAAGCCGTCCGCCTTTCAGCAGGTTCAGGATCTCCCGCCGGATTGGGTCCGCCAGCGCCTTCAATGTATGCTGCAAGCTCAAAGCTCATTCCTCCCTTTCCGTCTCATTACGATTAACAATTAACTTAATCGTTAATTATAGGATAGCACAAAGCCCATCCCCTGTCAAGGTCGCTGGAGTACACTGCACCGGGCAGCTTCCTGCCGCCGGAAAGGCTACATTTATAAGGGTATCCATGCCGGGAGATGTGTCCATTGATCGTGTATCTATCCCCCGTTCCAAAAAGAAATCCGCCGTTCCCTGCCCAAGGGCAAAGAATCAGCGGATTGTTTTGCGGGATTGGCTTCAGGAACCGGCCGCGGCCTCACACAAGCACGTCAAAACCACCGGGCTGCTTCATCCCGGAAGTGCGGCGCGGGCCCGTTCTGGTAGGGGTCGTAGGTATCGCAGTTGCACCCGAACTCCTTCAAAGACTGAATTTGACCGGCGGCGTTCCACACCACCAGGGTGACGCCGTCAAAGGCTTCCACCCGCCCGTCCTGCATCTGGTTCCGGAAATACCACTCTACCATGGTCTGGCTGTCTTTGTGGAAGAACTGCCGGATCTCCCATTCCAGCACCGTGCCCCGGGTGTTCCATTCCTGAAACCAATGCAGAATCGCTTCGCAGCCATGGTACTGCGGCCCCCAGCTCTCGGTATAGACTGCGTCCGGGGCAAACAGTTCCCGGATGCCCAGGTCCTGCTGCCGCAGCCACATCGAAAACCAGAGACGAATCTTTTCTTCACGCTTTGCTGTGTCCATATTGGGGTCTCCTGTTTTGTAATCGATTGAAACAGTTCTCTTTCAAACGGAGCTGTCTTCGCCGTCGGATTCGTCCGGCTTTTCCAGCATCTTTTCGAGGTGTTCTGCCGCCGAGGCATCCTGGAGCGTGGCACATTCTCCATAGCGGGCTTTGAGATAGAGTTGGCGCAGCTGCTGTTCGGCATCCGGGCGCAGGAACGGCGTCCGACCCAAGCGTTCCAAACTGGTTTCCGACGGGCGCCGGGCAACGCCATGGCGGGCCTGCTGCTCCAAATACCGGCTGTAGGCGCGGCGGACCCGGGCATTGGGACTGAGAAAAAAGGAGGGCCATCTCCGGCGCGTTCTGCGGGAAACCTGCTGGGTTTCGGCCTCGCCCACCCCGGTCAGAGGGTTTTTGTTCTTTTGGACCAAACGGCGGAACAGCAGGATACAGCCGATTCCCAGCAGGACCAGGCCCACAGCCGTCAACAGCCATGTGCCGTCCAGCAGCGACTCCCCCGACAGGTTGAAATTACTGCTGTGAAGGGCGCTGTCCGCGGCGCTTCCCAGCGCAGCCGGGTCCTGATTTCCGCTTCTGGCTGCAATCCAGTACAAAATTGCTGTGATGGCAGGCAGAAGCAGATGTTCTGCTGCCCACGCCGCAATAGAAAGCGGGACCGTCAGAACAGGAACCACCAGTCCAAAATACACTGCGCCCACAGCGGTTTGTATGGCGTTCATGACCGCAGAACGGCTGAGCAGAAAGCTCAACGCTCCCACACCCAACAACAGGCCGGCATTTCCCAGCAGATAGTCCAGGCTTTGATACACGGCAGGCGCTTGCCGCAGCACCCGCATCAGAAAAATCTGCAGGGAAACGGCCCAAATAGCCAGAGGCAGCGAAACCTCCAGCATCACCCTGCCATTCCAGGCCAGACCAAGGAGGAGGGCAAAGACAGGGTAAGCCTTGCAGAACATGAGAAAAACATCCGCCTGCCGGTCCGCCGAAAGGAGGTATTCACCCCGCCAGACAAGATATAAGGGATAGAAAACCGCAGGAAGGTAGGCCGCACGGTCCACCCAATCCGGCACCAGCAGCACTCCCAGCAGGGCAACCACCACACAGCCCGTCCGCAAGATGGGACGGCTCAAGAAGCAGGCGGATATCCCATAGCAGACAGCCGGTAAGAGCAGAAGCAGCGGCGCAGGCTGACCGCCGAGGCAGGCCGCAAAGAAGGAGGCAAAGGAGCCATAGGTCAGCAGGTCGGCCATCATCCGCAATCCATGGAGAAATACCGTGATCATTCTGCATCCTCCTTTCCAGCTGCCTGTTCCGGCCTGAGAATCAAAAGGCTGCGGCCTGGCGCCAGGCGCAGGCAGGGCCGCACTGTTTCTTCCGGCTCGGTGGTGATCACGATACAGCTGTCCTGGCTGCCGGGGCCGAAATATTCCGCGCAGAACCGTTCACAGGATTCCGCAGGCTGGCCCATGGCCCGGCCCAGAATTTCCAGGGCCCGGCGGAAATGTTCCGGCCCGTAGCCGCGGCCGGTTTCCAGAGGCTTGTTCCACTGGCTGCCTGCCACAAGAGCCCCGCTGACAAGGACATCAAAGGTGGAATTGACCGCCATCCGGTAGATGATCGCCTTTTCCTCCAGGGTCCGGCAGACCGTCCGCGCCATGGAATAACATTCCTCCACCATGGGCATTTGATCTTCCGACGGGGCATCGGCGTGCACCAGCACCGTCACCCGCGGCTCAGTGGTGGAGTCGTATTGTTTGCTGATGAGCCCCATGCCGCGGGCGCTCTGCTTCCAGGAAATGGCACGCATAGGGTCCTGGCTGACATAGGGGCGGTATCCCGCCGTCAGGATGGGGTCTTGATACAAAAACCGGTTGACTGACAGCTCTCCCAAAAAGCCGCCCAGCGTCTCATCCAGCGCCTGGGAATCCCCTTCCCGGGGCGGAACAACCAGTTCCTGTAAACCGGTCACCCGGCGGCTGATTTCGGTCATGCCCAGAAAGTCCCCGCTGCTCAGGTACAGAGGTTCCAGCAGATAGCGGCCTCGCCGGGAGAGCTGTACCTCTACCTGAAAGGAAACTTCCTGATGCGGTTTGAGCCAGGTGACATACCGGACGGTATGGCCGCTGCTCAAAAGGTCTTTTTGAATGAAATCGCCGTTGACGCCTTCAAATTCGGAGCCCAGATGGAGCTTTACCGCAACCAAAGGCCGCGGCCAGCCCTTTTGGTTGCGCAGAGTCAGGCACAAGCGGGCGGGCTGCCCCGGTTCGGCCAGCAGATCCTCCGGCATCATGGAGGCTTCCAGTCCATCCAGAGTATGGTTTCTGGCATAAGTTTGGAGAGCCAGCGCCAGCACCACCAGGAGCAGCACAAACACCAGGAACGTCACAGTTTTTCCAGCGGCACCGGGATACTTTGCAGCAGCTGCTGCATCCGGTGGGCCGCCGCCTCCGTGTTCATTCCGCCGCCCAGGGTCAAGCGGTGGCACAGCACCGCCGGCGCCAGTTCTTTGACGTCCTCCGGAATGACATACTCCCTGCCCCGCACTGCCGCCAGCGCCTGGGACGCCTTATACAAAGCCATGGCGCCCCGGGTGGAAACGCCGCCGGCAAAGCTGCTGCGGGTGCGGGTGGCTTCCACAATATCCATCAGGTAGTTTTTCACATCATCGCTCACCTTCACCTCGCCGCAGGCCGACCGCACCCGGGCGGTCTGTTCCGGCGTCACCAGAGTTTCCAGGCTTTCCAGAATGGCCTGGGTCGAAGGCCGGGCAATGACTTCCAGTTCCTGTTCCCGCTGCATATAGCCCAGGGACAGCCGCATGAAAAACCGGTCCATCTGGGCATCCGGCAGCGGAAAGGTGCCAAAAGATTCCTGGGGGTTCTGGGTGGCAAGCACCATAAAAGGCTCTTCCAGTTTGGTGGTAACACCATCCACTGTGATCTGCCGCTCTTCCATGGCTTCCAGCAGGGCCGACTGGGTTCGCGGCGTGGCGCGGTTCAGCTCATCCGCCAAGACAAAATGGCTGAACAGCGGCCCCGGCCGGAACTCAAATTCCCCGGTTTTCTGATTATAAAAATTAATGCCGGTCAGGTCCGAAGGGAGCAGATCGGGCGTGAACTGCACCCGTCTGCAGTCCCCGCCCACCGTCCGGGCAAAAGCCCGCAGCAGCATGGTCTTGCCGGTGCCGGGCTTATCCTCCAGCAGCACATGGCCGGAGCACAGGAAACAGACCAGAATTTTCTCAATCACATCTTCCTTGCCCAAAATTACTTTGGAGCAGTTGGACAAAATCTTTTGAGCGTATTCCCTACACATCGACGTCTCCACAGACATCCTCCTTTTCCCTCCATAACAGACTCTCAAGATAACCCAAAACGCAAAGGGACACCCGATGATTCACCCGGCATCCCTTTGTGTTTGTTATGATGCGGCGGGCCGGGCCTTTTTACTGCCTCTCCGTACCGCTTGTCTCAGCGCACCACCCACTTGCCAAAGAGGGTCTTGCGGTAGCGCAGCAGCTCCTCTTTCGCGTCGGCGCGGTCGCCGGCCTTCTGCAGCAGGGCCACGCCCTTTTTGATGTCCGCCGGAACACCCAGGCCCCGGGCGTAGATATAGCCCAGCATATAATTGGCCTCTTTGTTTTCCCAGGTCATTTCTTCCAGATAGGTGCGGGCGCGGGCATAGTCCTGCTGGGCGCCCAGGCCATAGAAGCAGCACTTGCCAAGATAGAACACGCCCCAGCGGTTGTCCTGATTGTAGGCCCAGCTCAGCAGCTGGAAGGCCTTGGCATAGTCCTGGGGAACGCCCTTGCCGTTGAAGTACATTGCGCCCAGGCGGTTGTGGCTGCCGATGGAATACCCATCCAGGTTCAGTGTGGTCTCATAGCACTGGGCTGCCTTGGCGTAATCCTGGGGTACGGCCTCGCCCTCTTCATAGAGGCAGCCAATCTGGTACAGTGCCCGCATTTCGCCTCCGGCGACCGCCTCCTGATACCAGTGGAGGGCCTCCTGCTTCTGGCCGGCATCGTTCAGCTCGTTGCCCCAATAGAACTGGTGGATGGGGTGGCCCATTTCCGCGCCGATGCGATACAGGCCCTTGGCCTTCTCGGGCTGCGGCGGGATCAGACCCTCCTCGCCTGCCTCATAGAAATGATGCAGGTTGTCGCCCGCGGCATAGACGCCATTCTTATAGGCCTTGATGAACCAATCCTCGCACTTGGGGATGTTCTCCACCACGTAATCGCGGAAGGCTCCCATGTCGGGGAAGGCGTCGGGACCCTTGTTTTCGATCCGGATGTAATCGCCCCAGAAATACACGTTGCCGATCACAAACTGGCAGAAGGGCTCGCCTCCTTTGGCCTTTTCCAAAACCACATTGAAGGCCTCCTGCAGGCTGGCAAAGGGCATCTTCTTTTCCAGCGAGGGGGTCATATCTCCGGTGCGCAGGCAGATCAGAGCCGCCAGGGCGCTGCCCTCTTCCACACCTTTGTGGTACAGCAGAGTGGCCTTTTCGTCATCCTCCGGGAAACCATGGCCCTGCCACACATACTGGGGGCCGCACAGGCACCGGGCCAAAATGCAGCTGGCATCGCCATCTCCGGCGGCAGAAGCCTGCTGCAGAAGCTGCAGGCCCTCCCAGCCTTTTCCCTGCCGCTCCTGGTAGTAGATGTACTGGAGCGCCGTCTCCACTGCGTCACTGAAAAACTTGCCCATTTTTGATTCCTCCATTACTGATTTTCTACTTCTTTGGTGATATCTTCCCACTGGCTCCAATCCGGCCGGAACTGCCCACGGGCAAAGTCCATCAGCCAGGCGGCCGCCTTCCGCGGGGTGGTCTTGATTTTGAACAGGCGCAACGTGTCCGGGTCTGCGCGGGTCACCAGAACGGTGCAGCGCCCGTCATCGGCATTCCCCGCCACCAGCCGCATCCAGAGCCACCCGCCGGGCAGGGTCAAATCCACCTGCTGGTAGCTGCCGTCCACCATGCCGTCTGCCGCCACCTGGACGTCCTCCAGGGTGAAGTTTTCGTGGTTCTGGCTGACGCCGCGGCGGGAGACCAGGGACAGTTTGGGCGGCCGAAGTTCCTGCGGGTTCTCCTGCTGCTCCATCCTCAGCTGAACCCGGGTCCAGCCTGTTGTATCCGGCATCTTTCCGCCCAGCCAGGCCGCAAGGACTTTTTCTGCTTCCTCCGGGTTCACCATGCCATGCAGGCCATTTTCCGGCTGGCCGCCCTGCTGCGCCGGGGCTTCCACCAGCAGCATCCGGACTTTGCCTTCAAGCGCCGTACCGGCCGAGCACAAAAGCTCCATGTACGCGCCCTTCTCCCCCTGGATGGGGCGGGACGGCGTCAGGAAAAAGGTTTCTTCCGGGGACTGCAGGCACTCCTCCAGCATCTGGGAAAGAACTTCCATCGACAAACGGGATGTAACTGTACCGTCCGCCCGGGTGAGGACCATATTCTGGGGCGGCTGCGATTCCGTGCGGGGCTGGCTGGCTTTCCGCCGGCCATCCCGCAGGCGGAAGTCCTGCAGCACCTTTTGCCACTCCTCATCCTCCATGAAATTGTACCTGTCGAACTCACTGTAGGGCACGATCAGAGCGTCGGGCGCCCGCAGCTGGATGCAGTCCACCAGGGGCTGCAGTTCCCGGTAATCCTTCAATGTAGTGGACTGGACCTGATGCCGGTCATCCATAATCCACAGCTCCACGATTCGGCTGGTCTGGACGCGGCCGCCTGCATGGCGGTGCACAATCTCATCCCGCGGGAACACCGCCCGGATGCAGGGAATATAAGAGGCCTGCTCTCCCAAAACCCATTCCTTGCCCACAGCCACTTTGTCGAACCATTTGCCGTTTTCCTGGATATCCTTGTCCACCATGGCGAACATTTCCCGGGCGCTGGGCGCCTCCTCAGGGTACGGCATCTGGGACCGGATGGACTGGGCCAGCGTGCTCTTCTCGGGGCAAAAGACATCCCGCAGGGATGTATAGCCCACGTAAATGGCCAGAGCCAGCGAGCCAAGCCCTACCACCGCGCCACCGGCCATCATCGCATATTCTTCCCATGTGCGCTCATCAGTCAGCAGGCCCGCGACAAACACCGCTCCGCCGCACAGAGCCACCAGGAGAAATACCAGCGACATCCACAGTTTGGAAATTTGCCTTCGGGTCTGCTGAACGCAAAAGCCTTCCTCCGGCACATCGGGCCGGTGCTTTTTGTTCCACCGCATAATCAGGTAGATGAACGGAATGGCAAAGATCCTCAAAACAACCACCAAAAGGACGTAGAGCACCCAGTCCCAGGGCCATTTGAGGTAAAATTGTCTTTTCGATTCCATGATGACCGCTCCTTTTCATTTGCCATGGAAGCCTACAGCGTACAGGCCGGTTTCACCCGGCCCGTTCATCCACACCCATTTCTCTTTTTTATCCTCTCCTGTCCGTTCCACGTTCCGGCCATCTGTGACAATTGTTTAAACTTGTTTGCTAAAACGCCATTCTTTTTTGTCAAGAATACCCTAAAATCATGTATTTTTCAAGGGCATTGCGGCAAACAGATGCTTTTCCTGCACAAAATAAAGTTGGCATTTCGGGCTGGTTCCGACAGGAGCAATTGTCTCTTTCGCTGTGAAAATGGAACATTTTTACGCTGTGCAGCGGTTTCCTGTCGGGCAAAAGTATCTTCGGTACGGTCAAGGTCTGTGCTGCCTGTTCCATGTCTGCATTCCTCATCAAAGAAGTCCAAACAAAAAAGCACCTGACTCATTCCGAATCGTGAACAGGTCCGTAAAAAGTAGACAATAGACAAAAAACCTCCCCGTGTAGGATAATAGAACTACACGAGGAGGTTTTGCTATGCCCAGAAAATACACGAAAATAAATCAATATGAGAA
>NZ_NFHK01000036.1:0-26744 GCF_002161315.1 Faecalibacterium sp. An77 | reverse complement strand
TTAAAACGAAACCTGGCGTTGATTAACGCCAGGCCTCGCAAGGTTCTTAACTTCCATTCTGCCCAGGAATTATGGGACTTCGAGCTTAATTCCTGTTGCACTTAGTTTGACAATTCACTGCTGCGATTCATTTTAACAACCAGCAGATAGGACAGAGAGAACGAGACGGCCAGAGTAATGATCCAGCCCAGAACAGCGAAGGGGAAATACGGTCCGATGTAGGCGGGAATGCTGAACACGCTGGAAGTGATGTAGCCATACAGACGGACGCCAAAGAAGCTGATGAAGGCACTGCCTACCACACTGCCCACCGTAGCGGCAACAAAGGCCATCTTGTACTTGGTCAGCACGCCGAACAGAGCCGGCTCGGTAATGCCCAGGAAGCCCGACAGCACAGCGCCGCCGATCACGGTTTTTTCAGACTTGGAGTTGGCTTTGAAGTAGCAGCCGGCAGCGGCGCCCACGATGGACAGGTTTGCCACAAACATCATGGGCATCAGCATATCCCAGCCCTGAGAGGCGAAGTTTTCCATGGCAATGGGGGTCATGGCGTGGTGCATACCCACCAGAATCGACACAGGGCGAATTGCACCAAAGAAGACGCCGCAGAGAACGGGACTGATGTCATAAACCGTGTTGACAACCGATGCCAGACCACGGCCCAGATAGATGCCGATGGGGCCCACGACGGTCAGGGTCAGGATGCCGCTGATAAACAGGGTCAGGGTGGGGACAATCACGGTTTTGGCTGCACTGGGAATGATGCGGTCCACCCAGCGGTGCACATAACTCATCAGCAGCACGCCAAAGAAGATGGGGATAACCGAGCTCGAATAGTTAAACACCGGGACAGGAATCATCCCAAACAGATAGAAGTTGCTGATTTCGCCGGCTGCGGCCGCATTCACCATGGTGGGGTACATGATGACGGTTGCCAGAGCAATGGCCAGATACTGGTTGGTCTTCAGCTTTTTGGCCTCGGAAGCCGCTACCAGGAAGGGAAGGAAATTGAATACGCCGCTGGCCAGCATATCAATAATCAAATAGGTGTCCGTCGTGTTGGAAATCACATTCAGGGCAACCAGGCCGGTCATCAGACCTTTGATCATGCCGGCGCCTGCAATGGCCGGCACAATGGGTCCAAAAATGCCGGACATCAGATCCATGAACTGGGAAACCAGGCCCTTCTTTTCGCCGCTGGGTTCATCCGCCGGGGCTTTGTCCGCCTCTTTGGCCGCATCCAGGCCCAGCTGTTTCATGGCCTCGGTATAGAATTTCTCCACGGTGGTGCCAATGACAATCTGCACCTGTCCTTTGGCGAACTGGACGCCGATCACATCCGGAATCGCTTTGAGCGCTTCCATATCAGCCTTGTCGTAGTCCACCAGCTCAAAACGGAGCCGGGTCATACAGTGCCACACATTTACAATGTTTTCCTTACCGCCAACATGCGCAATGATGCTGGCAACAGACTTTGAGAGTTCCATCGCAATAGTCCTCCTGTTCAGACCATTCCATTTGTGTATCCTGTCTTTTTCCGTTCGGGATGATCTTCTACCGCAAATGGGTCGCCTGACTTCATCCCGTGCCAGGCCTCATGGGCCGCCCGCTTTCCGGAAAGGAGTATAGCAAGTCCACCGGAAATGGGCAAATGTTAAAAACCGGCAGGATTTTGATGCCGCCCGCGCATATCCATCGATAAATCGCATGTTATTTCATTTTCTCAAAACAAGTCCAGGAAAATTGGACTGTTTTTTATTAACTTTTATTAGAAAAATCAGCAACTCTTGACGAAAGGCGAAGCTGTGTGGTTTAATCAAAGCGCTGATGGAGAACCGCCCGTTCTGAAATCCATGGCACATCCCCTGTCCGCAACGCCGTCCAGGCTGTGTGGACAGGAAACAGTCTGCAGCAGAAACGAAGGAGGTTCTTTTTGTGAAAGCGACAATCATCACAGATGTCCAATGTTATGTGGTTCGCCCCGACCGCCACAATCTGGTGGTGGTCAAGGTTCTGACCGACCGGGGTGTTTACGGCGTTGGCTGCGCCACCTTTCAGCAGCGGCCTCTGGCCGTCCAGACCACCGTTCAGGAATACCTGCGTCCCCTTCTGATTGGACGGGATGCCAACGAAATCGAGGATTTGTGGCACCTGATGATGGTGAACGCCTACTGGCGCAACGGTCCGGTCCTGAACAATGCAGTGTCCGGGGTGGACATGGCTCTGTGGGACATCAAGGGCAAGCTGGCTGAGATGCCGCTGTACGAGTTGTGGGGCGGCCGTGCCCGCACGGCCATTCCCGCCTACACCCACGCCGTGGCAGATACCATGGAACAGCTCTATGAAGAAGTGGAGCGCATCCGCAGCGAAGGCTACCGGCACATCCGCTGCCAGCTGGGCTTTTACGGCGGGAACCCGGACCACCTCCAGACGCCGGAGCATCCCCTGCCCGGAGCCTATTTTGACCCGGACGACTATATGCGGAACACCTTGACCATGTTCCGGCTGCTGCGGGAGAAATATGGGGACGCCTTCCATATTCTGCACGATGTGCACGAGAGACTGAGCCCCACCCAGGCCCTCAACTTTGCCAAACAGGTTGAGGCATACCACCCCTATTTCATTGAAGACCTGCTGCCGCCGGATCAAAACGCCTGGCTGGCCCAGCTGCGCACCCAGTGCGCCACCCCCATTGCCACCGGCGAGCTCTTCAATAATCCCACCGAGTGGATGCCCCTGCTGGAAGGCCGCCTGATCGACTACCTGCGTTGCCATGTGTCTCAGCTGGGCGGCATTACGCCGGCGCTGAAGGTGGCTTCGGTGGCGGATGCTTATGGCGTGGGCATCGCCTGGCATACCCCCTCGGACATCACTCCCATCGGGCTTGCCGTGAACACCCACCTGAACATCCATTGTCATAACGCTGCCATTCAGGAGAACATCGAGCTGAAAGACAACACCAAGAGCCTGTTCCCCGGGTACACGGAACCGGTCGGCGGCTACTTCTATCCCATAGACCGCCCGGGCATCGGCGTCGACTTTGACGAGGCTTTGGCCGGCCAGTATCCCTGTACTTATCGTCCCCATGAATGGACCCAAAGCCGTGTGCCGGACGGAACACTGGTTACACCGTGACAGATCGAAAAGAGGTGCCAGGATGACAGCCAAAAAGACGCAGTTTTTGATCGAAGATCTGATCAGCAAGATCTTTCAGCATCAATTCCCTGAGGGAAAGCTGCCGGCGGAACGTGTCCTGGCACAAGACTACGGGGTATCCCGCTACACCGTCCAGCAGGCCCTGAACCGGCTGGAAGGGATGGGCATGATTCACCGCCAGCGCGGAGACGGCATCTACATTCGGAGAAACGTCCAAAAATATCCGATGGTCTACAATTCAGCCACCCAGATCCAGTACAGTACCCTTCGCTCTGAAATGCTGTCCCTGCGCAAAATAAAGGCGGGCCCGGAGCTGATCCGGATTTTTGACATTGAGGCCAGCGAAGAAGTATGGGAGTTCCGCCGGGTACGGATCATGAACTATATCAAGACCCAGATCGAAACGGGCTACCTCCCCTGCACCTTGTTTCCCTATGTGGACAGAGAGAGCGTGGAAGATTCCATCCAAAACCTTGCGATGGAACAAGGCTATCGCATCTCACGTTTTATGACCACCTACCGCCCCACCCAGCTGACCCGTGAAGAAGCGGGTCTGCTCAGCTGCAAAAAAGGCGAACCGGCCTTCTGCATCACTTCGCGGGGTTACCTGCGGGACGGCCGAGTCTTTGTCCACAGCAACATTACAGCGATTCACTACGAATGCACCTATATCGTCCCCTTTAACAAGGAAGTGTATCTGCATCGAAGGAACCGTCACAAGGAAAAGGACGAATAACATCGAGAGTCACAGGATTTGAAATTTGGTGCCTCTCCCGATAAACAAAAGCGGCAGGGCTCAAAAGCCTCTGCCGCTTTTTGCTATTTCAGCCTGCTGCGGCCGGAGTCTCGCTCAAAACTGTGCAGGTGCTTACGCTGGGCCTCACCTCATCTTGCAGCCCTCGAGTTGTGCACAAAAATGATCCCATTTTTTATGCAAACTTTCAAAAATGACTTTTACAGTAAAATCGCATTGACAAAGGATGAATTTTTCAATATGCTTGTAACACAAGGAATCAGAAAGGCGACTAAAAAAGCAGGCTTAACCACGGTCTTGCAAAACAGGATATCCAGCCTTTGAAGGGGTGGACTATCGCTTTTTTGCTGTGTGTGGAAGCCTGCTTTATCTGTTTCAAGCGCGGTTATTCTCAAGGGAATGCGGGCCGAGCGACAACTCAAACGAGGGCCGCAGCCCATCGAAGGATGCAGCTCTCTGCGCTTTTACAAAAAGGAGAAAGACTATGAATCTGGTATTGCTTTCCGGCGGTTCAGGCCAGCGCCTGTGGCCTCTTTCCAACGAAGTCCGCTCCAAACAGTTTATCAAGATCTTCCACAACGAAAAAGGAGAGCTGGAATCCATGGTCCAGCGGATCTACCGCCAGATCAAGGCGGTGGACCCCGACGCTACCATCACCATCGCCACCTCCAAATCCCAGGTTTCGGCCATTCACAACCAGCTGGGTGAAAACGTAGGCATCAGCATCGAGCCCTGCCGCCGTGATACCTTCCCGGCCATCGCCCTGGCAGCCGCCTACCTGAAGGATGTACAGGGCGTGGGCGAGGAAGAACCGGTGGTGGTCTGTCCGGTGGACCCCTATGTGGAAAGCAACTACTTCGAGGCTCTGAAAACGCTGAGTGAACGCGCCGCCGTCAGCCCCGCCAACCTGGTCCTGATGGGCATTGAGCCCACCTACCCCAGCGAGAAATATGGCTATATCATTCCCACCAGCAAGGACAGTCCGAGCAAGGTCTCCATGTTCAAAGAGAAGCCCACCCAGGATGTGGCCGCACAGTATATCGCGCAGGGCGCATTGTGGAACGGCGGCGTCTTCGCCTTCAAACTGGGCTATGTGCTGAACCGTGCCCACGAATTGATCGATTTTGTGGACTACGACGATCTGTTCGACAAGTACGAAACCCTGACCAAAATCAGCTTCGACTATGCCGTGGTGGAACACGAGCCGGAAATTGAGGTCATCCGCTTTGCCGGCACCTGGGCAGACCTGGGCACCTGGAATACCCTGACCGAGGCTCTGGACAGCCGGGCCATCGGAAAAGCCATTTTTGACGACACCTGTGAAAATGTCCATGTGGTCAACGAGCTGAATGTGCCCATCCTCTGTATGGGACTGAAAAACATGGTGGTATCCGCCAGCCCGGAAGGCATCCTGGTATCCGACAAAGAGCAATCCAGCAACATCAAACCTTATGTCAGCGCCCTGGATAATCAGATTAAATTTGCAGAAAAATCCTGGGGCAGCTTCCGGGTTCTGGATGTACAGGACGGAAGCATGATCGTCAAGGTAACCCTGAATCCCGGCCAGCGGATGAACTACCACAGCCATCAGTTCCGGAATGAGGTTTGGACGGTCATTGCAGGAGAAGGCCGCACCATCGTGGACGGAATGGAACAGAAAATCCGGGTTGGCGACGTCATCACCATGGCGGCCGGGTGCCGTCATACGGTCATCGCAGAAACCGAGCTGCAGCTGATTGAGATACAATTGGGCAAGGAGATCAGCGTCCATGACAACCAAAAATATGAGCTGGAACAGTAAACCGTTTTTACTGCGGCCGGCCGGCAAGGATTACCTGTGGGGAGGCCGCCGCCTCAACGACGACTTTACCAAGGGGATCGATATGGACCCTTTGGCCGAGACCTGGGAGTGCTCCACCCACCCGGACGGCCTCAGCATGGTCGCCAGCGGAGAATTTGAGGGCCAGACGCTGGCCGCGGTTCTGGAAGATCACCCGGAATTTCTGGGCATACGCCATCCCGACGGCAAACTTCCCCTGCTGATCAAGTTTATCGACGCCAAAAATGACCTCTCCGTCCAGGTGCATCCCAACGATGCCTACGCCATGGAACACGAAAATGGCCAGAGCGGCAAAAGCGAATTCTGGTATGTTCTGGATGCCGCCAAGGGCGCCCATCTGGTCTACGGCCTCAAACGCGACTGCACTGAGGCGGAAATCCGCCAGGCCATTGCCGACGGCACTTTAACCCGCCACCTCCAGCAAGTCCCCATCCAGAAGGACGACCTGTTTTTCATCGAAGCGGGCACCATCCATGCGATTGGCGCCGGGGCCCTGATCGCTGAAATTCAGGAAAATTCCAATCTCACCTATCGCCTCTATGATTACAACCGCGTAGGCAAAGACGGCAAAAAGCGGGAACTTCACATAGACAAGGCTTTACAGGTGGCCAACCTCAAAAGCAGTGCCGAGCCCTGCCAGCCCATGCGGGTTCTAAAATACAGACCGGGCGTGGCCTCTGAATTTTTGAGCCGCTGCAAACACTTTGAGGTATATCGGGTTTTGCTCAACACCGAACGCCGGCAGCTGGTGCAGTTCCGCGTCGACGAGTTCTCTTTTCGGGTTTTGCTTTGTCTCCGGGGATGCGGCATGATCCGCTTCAACGGCGGAGAAATCCTGTTTTTCAAGGGAGACTGCATCTTTGTTCCCGCGGGTTCGGCCGAACTGACCATATACGGACAAGCGCAGTTCCTGGATGTAAGAGGATAACAACAATGGACTATAAAAAAGAGTATGAACGCTGGTGCACCTGTGCGTCGGCAGATGCCGATGTGGCCGCCGAGCTGAAAACCATGGACGACGCCAAGGTGGAGGATGCTTTCTACCGCAACCTTTCCTTCGGCACCGGCGGCCTGCGGGGCGTCATTGGAGCCGGCACCAACCGGATGAACATCTATACCGTGGCCAAGGCCTCCCAGGGCCTGGCCGACTACCTGCACAAGCATTTTGACCAGCCTTCGGTGTCCATCGGCTACGACAGCCGGATCAAGTCAGATGTCTTTGCCAAGGATGCGGCCGGTGTCCTTGCCGCCAACGGCGTTCAGGTCCACATCTGGCCTGTCCTGATGCCTGTACCCACTGTTTCCTTTGCCACCCGCTATCTGGGCACTTCGGCAGGCGTCATGGTGACCGCCTCCCATAATCCTTCCAAGTACAACGGCTACAAAGTCTACGGCGCGGATGGCTGCCAGATCACCACCGAGGCCGCTGCGGAGATTCTGGCCGAGATCGAAAAACTGGATATCTTCGCAGACGTCAAGAGCATTTCTTTTGAGGACGGACTGAGTGCAGGCAAAATCCAGTATATCTCCGACGAGGTCTATACCGCCTTTGTGGAAGAGGTCAAAAAGCAGTCGGTTCTTTTGGCGAAACCATCAACAAGGATGTGGCCATCGTCTACAGCCCGCTGAACGGCACCGGCCTTCAGCCGGTAACCCGCACCCTGAAAGAGATGGGTTACGCCAACATTACCGTGGTCAAGGAACAGGAGCAGCCCGACGGAAACTTCCCCACCTGCCCCTACCCCAATCCTGAAATCAAGGAAGCTATGGTTTTGGGCATAGAGTACGCCCAGCGCTGCCAGGCCGACCTGCTGCTGGCCACCGATCCCGACTGCGACCGTGTAGGCATTGCAGTGCGTAACAAAGACGGCGAGTACGTCCTGTTGTCCGCCAATGAAACCGGCATTCTGCTGTTGGATTATATTTGCTCCCAGCGGGTGAAACACGGCAAAATGCCCGCCGATCCTGTCATGATGAAAACCATTGTCACCACCGACATGGGCGAGCAGATTGCCGATCACTATGGCGTCCGAACCATCAATGTATTGACCGGCTTCAAGTTCATCGGTGAACAGATCGGCCTGCTGGAGGAGCAGGGCAAAGCCGACAGCTATATCTTTGGCTTTGAAGAGAGCTACGGCTATCTGTCCGGCAGCTACGTTCGGGACAAGGACGGCGTCAACGGTGCCTGCCTGATCTGTGAGATGTTCAGCTACTATGCCAATCAGGGCATCAGCCTGCCGGACAAGCTGAACGAGCTGTATCAGATCTACGGCTACCGCCTCAACACCCTCCACAGCTATGAGTTCGACGGCAGCGCCGGCTTTGCCAAGATGCAGAGCATCATGAAAACTTTCCATGAGGACGTAGGCCCCGGCAAGAAAGTGGACTCCTTTGCCGGCAAGAAAATCGAAAAGGCCCTGGACTACAGCCAGGGCCTGAACGGTCTTCCCAAGTCGGATGTGCTCAAGTATCTGCTGGAGGGCCACTGCTCGGTGGTGGTCCGGCCCTCGGGTACGGAACCCAAGCTCAAGACCTATATCTCGGTGAGCGCGGAGAGCCGTGAAAAAGCTGAGGCGATGGAGAAAGAGGTCGTGAAGGAGCTGGAACAGTTCCTGCACTGAGAATCTGTATTCAACTCAAGACTCTCCAGTTATAAGCTGCATCCTACTACAAAAATACAGACTCTCCCAGCCAGCAGCCCATGGTTGCTGGCTTTTTTCATCTGCACAGCATTTTGAATACCGCGTTCACGCGCCCTCACTTACCTTGCCAAATTTTGATCCGGTACAGTAAGAAACCATTTAATCAATACAATTTCCTTAACCATTGAAAATGCCTTATATCAGACATGCGGATAATCACTTCCGCCGCAATATAATTCAGGATGACAACCAAAACAAATCGCGACAAACTATTCAGTTCCACGCCAAGCGCCCTATGTAAAAGGCCCACAAAATAGAACTCAATCCATTTATGCAGCCCAAAGTACAGCACCGACAAAGAGCGCAAGTGCTTGGCGAGATGAAAATTCCGTTCCGTCTTCCTGCAATCAACGAATGCTGCAAACAGCAAAATAAAAACGGAAGTCGGCAAAAGCGCAAACAGCATATCGCTGCCTGCCGCTCCAAACACCTCATGCACCACAACCGCTTCCCCGGTCATGAGCATGAACGAAAGGACTGCAAGCAGCAAATAATTTTTGCGAGCAATTTTGTCTCGGTTCTTTGCAATGAGGTACCCAAAAAACACATAGGGCAGCCCAAAGAAAAGTCCATTTCTCGTGGTGCTGAACACCCGGAAATACAGCCACAACAAAAGGTACTTCCCATCAAGTTGTTCCAGTGCACCTACCGGCACATCGATACGATCCTGCAGTGGCTGAATATAGGCGTTTCCGATCGTCCCTATTGCATATAAGACCAAAACCAACGCTGCAATGTACCGATCTCGCAGTTTCAGTTTGTTTTTGAGCCAATATAGCAGCAGCGTTGCGACGATGAGCCCAACAAAATACCACAGCTGTGTATATGAACCGACAAGAAAGAAATTCCGCACGAAGTCCAGCAGATTCCAAACCCAGAAACTGCCGGCTTTTCTATCGTCATAAACGATCTGCGGCAAGTACAGAACCGTATAAATGACATAAAGCTGAAAAATCCGCGCCAGATACGCCTTGACCTTTTGAACATCCTGGATTTTCTTCTGCAGGAAAAATCCCGACACCAGGAAAAAGAACGGAACACCCAGCCGTGTCAACACATGTACTACAAAGTAATTGAGCGTTTCATTGATGTCCTGCATCGGCGCCAGATGGAGCGCCACGATCCCTATTGCAAACAGCAGGCGAAAAAAATCCACGGCAATAAATTCCGTTTTTTCGTCCAATCTCTTGGTTGTGGTTTTGATCTTATCTTCCATATATTTCTTCACACCCATTTTTTCGCCGCGTTCACCCTGCGGCGGCTTGCATCCGGCTTAAAACAGAGCATCAGGCCCTTTGAGGCAAAATCCTATGGATAGCTTTTTTGATGATATCCAGAATGAACTTTCGCTCCATCAAGAGAATGACTACGCCCACCACATAATTCAGCCAGGAATCCATGCAGCTAAGCACAACCATGACCAGCAGCAAACTCATTTTCAAAAAATGGCTCTTATAGTTGGCGTTCAGTTTCATAATGCGGTTGGCACCCACCAGCCTGCAGAAGTACATCGCCAAATAACCAACGGCCGTTGCGATCGCAGCGCCATATCCGCCCCAGGTCGGGATGAACGCAAAGTTCAAAACAATGTTGACCCCTGCTCCAACCATCGTTGTGACAAAAACGGATTTTGTCTTTTTGGCCGCTGTAAAAACCGTTCCCAGGAACGAGCTCAGCCCGCTGAAAACGCTTGCAAAGAGCAGTATGGGGACAAAATGCCAGGCTACAAAGAATTCCTTTTGGAACAGAATCCACGCCAGCAGCTTCACAAAGAAGATCAGGCCGGTGCACACAATCACATAGGTGTGCACCCACAGTTCATAGATCTCTGAGAAAAATTTTTCGCTTTTCTCGCTCCCAAAATCATCCACAGCCGATATTTCCCATGCGCTGATCAGAATCGATGAGACGGCTGCCATAATGGACGGAATCTTGTAGGAAGCGGAATACAGACCCAGCTCATTCAGCCCCCGAAAGAGTTTCATGATGTATCGATCCGACGAATTGCTGATCCACCAGCTGATGGAATTCGGCATCATGGGGATCGAATATTTCAGCATCTCTTTCAGATATCTTCCCTTGATTCGGGTGGGCCACGCCAGGTCCTTCCACGCCCTGCAGCCAACAAACAGCACCGCGACCGTCACCCAGTAGGCAAATACCATCGACAGGAGATAACCCCTGATCCCCAGTCCCAGCTTGAGCAGGAAAAGAATGTTGCACAAAACCAGCACAATGGTATTGCACACGCCCGCAAAGGAATAAAGGGCGACCCTTTCGCAGCCCTTCGCGTACTCCATCAGCAGCATATAGAAAGCGTACCCGGAAAAGCCAGCCAGGAAATAGCCTCTATAGTCCTGCAAATCGCCAAGCTGAAAAAAGAACCAGGACGCCAGCGCAATCACCAGGATTCCGGCCAGTTCGATCCAGATGCCGATATTGAGCAGTTCGCTGGTGTTCTTCCGCTTCTCCAGGCAGAAACGCATGACCGCCGTGCTGATCATCAGGGTGGCAAAGGGATAGAGCAAATTGATGGTGGTTGTCAGCAAGTCGGATGTCGCATATTCTGAGGTGGACAGCGCCGATGTATAAAGCGGCACCAGCAAAAACACCAGCAGCTTGGAAGAAAAATTTCCCAGCAACAGCAGCAGCGTGTTTTTTACAAGTTTCTCTTCCTCGAACTTCATTTTTCCCCTTAAACCTTATTCTTTGCAAAAATGCGGCCTGCCATTTTCACAAGCCTCTTTTTGCGCTCGGCCATCTTCCAGGCGAAGATGGCTCTTTTTGCTTCCTGCCGGAAGGTTTTCTTCTCCATCAGTAGATGCTTCAAGAAAGAATCCCGCAGCCTGGGCCTTTCCAGCGGCTTTTGCAGCTGCTGCTGGCCTTCGTTGATGGCCGCAGCCAGCGGCACTCTTTGCAGCACCATATACTCCGCCAGGTCGGCCATCAGCTTTTCGCCTTTATCCGTATGGGGAATCAGCAAAGAAATGCCCTTTGAGATTTCCCCACTGATCTCAGGCACCGTCTTTTCCAATCCCCAAAAGTCGCCGATGGTTGTGTCTCCGGCCCCACTGGGGGAAGCATACGGGCAGCGGTAGCAGCTCTCCCGGTCCATCACGCCAATTCCAAAGGCCATGGTGTAGAGGTCCTCCGTGGAGGCAAGTTCTCTTCCATCCTGCAAAACCAGCGTCGTAAAGCGATGGGAGAGCTTCCCATTTTCTTCCCTTTTATCCCGAAACCGAATCTTTGCCACGTCCGAGCCGTGGTCGCGGCCCACTTCCCGCAGATAGGCAGCATAGGCCGCCGGGCTGGAAACGCCGTGGCACACCAGTGCCACCAGCAAGAGATTCTCCGCCCCCGTCTTTCCCAGGTAGTGCTTCAAGCCATCCACCTGACAGGGCGTCCCCGAAAAGAGGACTTTCTCCCCCTTCAAAAGGTTCTGCTTCACCTGTGCATAGGTGTCCGCCAGATCGCTCTGGGTATATTTCGTGCCCTGGAGCAATTCCGGTTCCCGGAATCCCCCGACATCCCTGTGGCGCACCTGCAGTTTCGGGTCATAGGCCGCACCATAAAAGTGCTCATATCCATGGTCTCGGCACACCTGTGCAATGGCCATGAACGCAGCTCCCGATGTACTGGACCGGCGCGTCTGTTCGTCTTTGTGCCAGCCATAATAGCAGATATCTTTTTGTTCCTGCCGCTGGTAGTTCGCAATGGGGCACACTTTCTCGCACAGGCCGCATTGAACGCAGCCTGCGCGGTCCACAACCGGGTATAAAAAGCCCTCATCGTTCCTTTTCATCTGTATGCATCCATGAGGGCAAATCTGTTCGCAAGCCGAGCAGCCGCAGCACTCGCTTTCCATCTGGCTATTCAAATACATACTTCCGAAAATCCCCTTTTCACTTCACCGGTTCAGGCCGCAGCGCCGTTATCGCAGGGTGTCCTCCCGCAATGCTGCATCCAGAAAAGCCTTCGATTTTTCAATTTCACGCTCCAAACTGCTGCCGTCATACAGGGCCAAATCATAAAGAGGCATCTTCCCGTCCTGCTCCAAAGTGATCCCGGCCCTCTGCAAAAGCGAAATGGTCCGCTCCGGTGACTTGCTGTTGGGAATGTGAAGCAATTTTTTCTTATAGATGGTGCTGAAGGCGGTCGCGTGGAACGAGTTTGTGCAGACGCAGGCGGCATTTTGGATCAGCCAGACAAATTCCTTTGGCCCGACCTCATCCAGCCTTTTGCAGCCTGTGTGTCTGGCCGCCATGGTGGGATGAACCTCATATATTTTCAGGCCGTGTTCTTTTGCATAGGTTTGAGCCCAGTGCAAAAGCACCTCATCTTCCTGCAGAAAGTACAGGAACAGGAAGTTCAGGTCCACGTCCACCGGACGGGCCAGCTTCATCCATTCTTCTTTCTCCAGCAGGAACACCGGGTCCAGCACAACCTGGACCGGTTTGTGCAGCAGCTGTTCCACTTTCTCAGCGGAACCCGGCTCTCTCACCGACAGCGCGGAAAACTGCAGCAAATACGCCTCCATATTTTTCTTTTGGGCGGCGCTCAGCTGCGCCGTTCCAAGGCTGGCCGCATAAGACACCTTTTTCACCCGACTGCCCGCCGCATAATACGCCGCGCCGTCGCCGGTAATGCGGTTATTCCATATTTGATCGCTGCCGCAGACAACGCAGTCGTGCCGGTCCAGCCATTGATACAGCTCCTGTTCCGTCGCGAACGTGTCGCCGGCGTTCAATTCTTCTGCGATAAATTGCTCGAAAAATTGGCTCTGCTTTTTTCTCCGGGGGTACTGCAGCGCCAGGCGAATTCTTCGCCTGGGCGGAATCCCCTTTGCCAGAGGGCTTATGGCATACTCCGCCTGAGCCCACTCCGGATTATACGGCGCAATCTCCACATGGATGTTTCTGCCTTTCAAGTAGCGGCTCAGGGCGTATGCCTGCAAGAGCGCGCCATAGTTATGAGCGAATTGAAAGGTTAGTATGGCTGCGTTCATAGATGCTCCTTCGTCTATTGGGGCTTTTATCGTCTGGCGTCAGCTCCTCCGACTCCAGCGGAATGTACGAGATACCGACGGCAAAGAAATACAGAATGGTTTCCTCGATATCATACAGCGGGTTTCCGGTTATGCCGTACAGCAGAAAATACAGCTGAACAAACAGGGAAAAGCTAATAAACTGGCTTTCCAGGGTGACTCCGTTTTTTCTGCTCCGCATCACCAATGCGATGGTATGGAATAGCCTGGATCCAAAAAAGGCCATGAAAACACAAAAGCCTACAAGGCCTGTCTCACACAGCAGCTGGATATAAATGCAGTGCACATAGGTGCCGCGGGTGTAATAAACATCCTTGAAATTGTTCCATCCGATCCCGAAAATGGGCCTCAGCTCAAAATAGTACATTGCCTGGCGCTTCAGCTGTTCTCTTCCCGCGTCTTCCACCGAGCCGGAAGTGATCAGATCCAGCACCGCCTCGTAGATGCGCATGATGCCATCCAGCTGTGTGGCGTTGGCGATGATGGCCAGCATGACAAACCCCACAACCAGCGCGCCCACGATTTGAAGAACTCTGATCACCCTCTCCACGCCATATCCATCGATAAAATAGACGGCCGACAGCGCCGCCATCAGAAAGACAAGAGGGCCTCTCTTGCCGGTCAGCAGCACGCCGGCAAGCATTCCGCCGATCATGAATATCCATACCTGTTTAAAGAATACCTCTCTGAAACAGAACACGGCGCCAATCCCCAGGGCAAGGTAAAACGACGTATAGCCCACCTGGCTTGTAAAACCGGCAAAGTATGTAGAGGTGCCGCTTATCTCCTCCACCGAAGCCAAACTTGCCTGGCCGATCTGGGAAAACATGGGGACAAAGACCGCTTTGAATTCGGAGGGAAAAAGGACGTTCAAGATACACCCAAACGCAAAGAACAGTCCCATCACCACAAAGAACTTTGCAAAGAAGGACGATTTCCGGATGTCCTGCCCCACCGCAAAGGGAAGCAGCAAAGCCAGGCCATAGTAAATCAGATCATACATATCGCCCTTGATGCACAGGCCGACTGTAATCACAAAGAAAACCGCCAGAATGCCAAAGAGCTTTTTGGGCGTATAAATAAAAACCCCGTCATAGCCAAAGGCGTTCAGAAAACTGATCGCCAAACAGGCATAGGTCACAGCATAAAAAGAAATCAACCCGATCCAATTCTGAAAGATAAACTTGGCAAAGATTGATCTGGTGATAAAGGCATACAACAGGGTCATAAAGACGGCCGCATACCTTATATTCTGTCTGTTGATCGTTATATCCATTCCAAATACCTTGTTCCCGAAAATCTATCCCCTGTTTTTCAGGCGCGTCTTCCTGAAAATCCCATCCAGCAGCAGTGCCTTGATTTCTTTCGTCACGCTGTCCTGTCTTTTGGTCCAGTGCAGTTTTGCTTTGCCGGTCTTTGCAAACAGGCCGGCCACTTCATCGTTGTCGGTGTAGGTCCCGGCCCCCGGCCTGGCGTGCAGCTTCCAGTCGTTGATCTTCTCCCGCAGTCCTTCTTCATCCAGGATTTCTCTGAGAAGCTCCTCTTCCGACGAAAAGACCCGGCCCCAGCCGTTCTTTTTTACCACATAGGGAATGTTGCCGCCGGTGGACATGGCAAAGATATAGCAGTTTGCGGCATTGCTTTCATAAGTGGTGTAGGAATAGGTCTCCCCCACGATACCCACAAGGAAAACGGCAGCAATGCGCTTTTCCCGGAGGTGTTCGATCATTGCATCCTTTCCCTGGGTTGCAATGTCCACATAGACGTTCTCCACGCCCGGGATGTTCTCTGTCTCATTTCCAAAATAATAGAAATCATAACGGCAGCCCGCCTTTTGGACTTCGGCCACGACCTTCTTGAACAGATGCCATCCTTTGATCTGCTTCCGCGCTCCCACAAACCCCAGTCGAAGGGGTTCCTCCTCGCGGACGCCTTCTTTGTTGCCGGTGTATTCCCCCACCGATTTCTGGTGCAGAATGACGACGGTTCGATCCTCATACTCCGGATAAAACCGAACCCAACGGCTTTTGGTGTACTCCGAGGGAGCCACAAATGTCATCCGGTCTTCAAACGCCTTCAGGAATTTTCTTACTTTCTGAATATGTTCCTGTTTCTTCAGGGCATAACAGCACCCCTCACAGGAAACATTTCGGTCGATACAGGACAGTTCATCGTTTTTCATCAGGTTGGGGTTTACGCAGCAGGTATAGAAGTCATGCAGGTAATACACCACCGGCACATTTTTGATTTTCTCCAGCATCCATTCGATTTCCGAAATATCGTTCCGGATGATATGATGCACCAGAATCCCGATGCAGTTCTTGCCCGCATGCTGCAGGTCCAACAGCGTGTTCAAAATTTTGTTCGCCGTCATCACGCCCACAAACTGGCCGTCGATCACAAGGCCATAGCATCCCGTGGTGGTGCAGTGCCAGTCTGCGCCTTCTCCACGGGAACGGCTGATGGGAAAAACAGCCACATACCCTATGCCTTTGGCGCGGAAAATGGCCTCATGCGCCGCCACCACCTTACTGGTTCCGCTGGACTCAATGATATAGGCCATTCCCGTCACAACCAATATGTAATCTGAAAACTTGCATTCTGGCAGCTTCATTCTGTTTTCCTCGTACTTACCCGGTTTCCTTGGCTTCCTTTACGGCCTCCAGAAATGCATAGCCGTTTTTCTCGTCCGGCTCCATGTATGCGCCCTCGGCCCACTCATTCCAAGCATTGATCACAATCATCGGAGAGCCAATGTCCTGCGCCTTGCGGAAAAGCTGCTTGAAATACCTCTTGAATTTCTGCGCCGTCGTCCCCTGCATGATGATGGAGTTATAGCTTTTGCGGGGAGAATTGTCCCAGTCGCAAAAACAGCCCAGTATGGTGGTGCTGTCTTGATTCTGACGGTTCAAAATCCGCTCCCAGATGCGGTCATAGGAGGCCTTCGTCATCACGATGCCCTTACCCCGCGGCAGCAGAAATTTCCGGTTCACAAAATCAATGACGCGGGATCTCGCCACCCGGTTGATCTTTTCCAGGAGCTTTTCATCGTACGCAAAGGTATAATTGGGTTCTCTTGTGATGGTAGCCGAGAACCTTCCTTTTGTGTCTGCATCGTGGCGGCCAATGGTCTTTACAAAGTATATGCCGGGCAGGCCTGCCTCCTGCGCCCACTGATCCCACAGGGACAAAAAGGATTCCAGCTTTGGGACGGCCCAAGGATTGTAAATCGCATAGACCGGCTTTCCGTCCACTTTTATATACCGCTGATCCTTGAAATAGGTCAGGCAGTACTCAAACTGAATGCGCCAGTCTTTTTCTGTGCCGTACCGTTGTTCCCAGACAACCGTATGGTCCTGGCCAAACCAGGTCTTGCGCCAGGATTCATTCGCCCAATAGAGATAAAACGGCAAATCGAGGGTTGGATCACCCCGAATCATTTCGACCGGGACTTCAAGCAGCTTGCTGCCGCAGGAATAATACTGATAAATCGCAAAGCCATCGATGCCATACTCTTTCGCAAGGTTCATCTGCCAGCGGATATTTTCTTTCACCGACAGGTCGTAATAGTTGTTGTGGAGAGGCACGCGGGGCTGGTTATGCCCCTCATAGAGGGGTTTCGCTCTTTTGCACGCAACCCACTCGGTATACCCTTTTTCCCACCACTTGTTATTGTATTCGGTTTCATAAAACTGCGGCAGATACAAAGCCACCACCAGAGGATTTTTTTCGCTGCGACTCATGGTTTCCTCCCTGAAAAGTTTTTGCTGCTGTTTTCCATCTGCCCATCGCTTCCCATGGCGTGCCTACAGTCATAAACAGCCCCCGATGGTCATGCGAATCCGATTGCAACGCAGCATCTATGCTCTCTGCCGCCTGTTCAGCCGCTTTACTGATTCAGCAACTCCATAAAGCGTTCCACCGCGCCGCTGGCCGCGTATTTTTCGCTGCCGTACTGATACGAATACCGGCTGATGGCATCGTATGCTTCATGGCTCAGGCTGACCGCTTCCTTCAGCTTTTCTGCAAACTTCGGATTGTTGCCCGGCTCCACAAGATAGCCGCTCTTGTCGACATCCACCTGCTCCGGAATGGCTCCCACTGCAAAGGCGATCACCGGCCGGCTGTATTTATAGGCATCGATGATCACACCCGACTGGGAAGCCGAATTATACGGCAGGATCACCCAGTCGCAGTTGATAAAGGCATCCTGCATTTCCTGATCTGTGACATAGTCGTTGTTCAGTTTTACGTTGGGTTCCTTAGCGAGCTGCTGGGCAACTTCCTTCATCTGGGGGTCCACCCGGCCGATCACATCAAATTGGATCTCCGGGCACAGCCTGATGATCTCCAGCAGATTGTCCGCGCCCTTGTAGGGGTTGATTCGGCCGAAGAACAGCGCCCGCCCGCTGTGCACCGGCGCCGTATATTGGGGATATCTCCGCCACAATTCCAGGTATTTCAAGTGCTCGGGGGTGATCTTGTACCGCTTGAGCATCTCCTGAATGTAGGTCTTATTGCACAGGACAATGGTGTCCGCCAGCTTGACCACAGCCTTGTTCATCAGGTCCACCATCTTGACCTGGCTGTCGCCCTCGTGCGGGATCACCTCATGCACCACCTGATAGGTCTTCGCTTTGCCGGAAAACATCATCAGCGGCAGATTCCATGTGTGCAGACTTTCAAAGTAAATGGCATCAAAATGCGCCTTCCGGACGCGGTGCATCACCGAAAACAGCAGAGGCAGATTGAAGGTCTTTTTGGTCACACCGGGGCGCTCAGGGCAGTCAATCAGCCAGGTATGGTCCGACGTCTGAAGCTCCACCTTGGGGGTGCGGATGCAGAGCAGGTAGACATCCCAGTCCTTTCTCTTTTTCAGCTCCTCATACATTCCAAAGACGGTGTCCTGGTGGTCTGCGTTGTCCGAGAGCGTTACCAGCAGCACTTTCTTCATGGATCATCCCTTCCTCTCTTCAAAGCTCCAAAAAGTCACTCCGTCCCGCCCTTCATGGCCGTCGTCTGTCCTTCGTCGATGCCCTCGGTGCTTTCGGGCAAAAACAACACCTTAATGGTGGCCAGCATGATTTTGAGATCCTCGATCACGCTGGGATGCGCTATGTACGTCAGGTCCATCTGAAGCTTGTCATAGGGCGTCGTATTGTACTTGCCATATACCTGCGCATATCCGGTCAGGCCGGCTTTCGCCTGCAGCCGCAGCGCAAATTCAGGCATCTCCTCGCAATACTGCGCCGCGATCTCAGGGCGCTCCGGGCGGGGCCCGCAGATGGACAAATCGCCTTTCAGAATATTGATCAGCTGGGGCAGCTCATCGATCCGCAGTTTCCGTATGATGTGGCCCACCGGAGTGATGCGGTCGTCTTTATCGCCGGTGGACAGACGGGCCACACCGTCTTTTTCCGCATCCACCCGCATGCTGCGGAACTTCAGGATTTCAAAAGTCTTGCCGTCTTTCGTCAGACGAACCTGTTTATAAAATGCAGGTCCGCCGTCGGATTTCACGGCAATGGAAGTCACAAGGAAAATCGGACTGGTGACAACCAGAGCCAGCAGCGACAGCACAATATCCAGCATCCGCTTGATGAACAAATATTCAGGGTTCGCCATATAGCGGCCCACGCGCAGCATCGGCAGATGAAACATATGCATCTGGTGCGCTCCGCTCATGATAATATCCCCCACTCGCGGAATCACAAAAACATCAATATCGTGCAGGATGCAGTACTTGAGGATTACATTTCGGTCGTGGCTGTTGACCCCGCTCAGGAAAACGGTTTTCATGGAGTCCAGAACGCTCAAATCCTTCAGGCATTCCCCAATGTTCAGCGTCATCCGGACATTGTACTTCAATTCCAGATCGTACTCCTGAATCAGCTGTTCGATTTCCTTGCGGCGGCCATACACCACCGCCGTGGGCTGGGGCGGAAAAACGGCATAATACCATTTATGGGCGCCAAAAGACCAGATTACCGCCGCCAGGCATTGCCCCGCAATGGCCGCGATTCCGGGCAGCAGATTGCAAACCTTTGCGGACATCAAGCAGATCACAATATAGATCAGCCCATCCGCCGCCATGGCGGCCAGCACTTGGCTATAACAAAGCTCCGAGATGCGGTGGATCGACACCTGGAACGCATCGTACACCTTGCCGAACATAACAAACAGCACTGCATAAAGCAGCAGGATGACCGCGTTTCCCATCCATGTGAGGGAGATTTGAACTTCCTGCTCATAGTAGAATGCCCAGCATGCCGCAAACGGCAGCGTAACCAACACGATATCCAGCACCCTTGCAATTCTTAACATTACATCATGCTGAAGTTTTGACATACGGTTTCTCCTCACATTTCAACATCGGTTTTATTCGTTCGGTGGGGATCACGAAACAAAAAAGCTGCCTCCCTTACGCGTTTTGCGCTGGGAAAGCAGCCTTATACGTTCATCCTCACAGCTCTTTCAGGCCGGCCGCCCTGGCCTGAAAAAGTTGCTGTTGTATCAAACTCTCTTTCCCCTGCACCCGGGCTGTGATCATCGTGCTTTCTGAGGTGTAGCGGTCCCCAATCAACAATACCTTTGCCGGACAACCAAGCCAGTCTATCTTCCCGGCAGACCACAAGCCCGCCTGGACCATTGACAGCACCTGATTGCAGGAACAGCGGTCCAAAACGCCGCGCGGAGAAACCATCGCATCCTGCCATGTCTCCCCAAAAAAAGCAAGCTGCATCCGCTGCTCACAGAGCCCTGAGAATGAAGGGAATTTTTGTTTGTCGTATTGAAAAATTTAGTGTATCAAAGTATAAATATTCTATCATGGATCACCCATGTTTTCAAGTCATGCCCATTGTCTTGTCAGAAGCGCCTCAGAGGCAGTTTGGGACCTTTTCAAGCACATGGCAGCGTCAAAAATCAAAGATAACACGTCAAAAGCCGTGCTTTCTCTTTACAACTTTCTGACTGCATCCACTTCATCTTTGACATCTTTTCCCTTTTCCAGGATTCTTCTTCCAATTCTCCAAACCGGAGCCACCGGCATCAGCCACCGATGCCGCAAAAAATACGGCTCATATCGTTGGCACCAGATCTCCATATGGACGCTGTCCAAAAAAAGCCGATCCTTCAAATACCGGACTTTGGCTTCGATGGGAACCTTGTTCCCCGTCTCCTGTCCTCTTGCGTGCTCGTGCCAGAAATCCATTCTCGCCCCATAAGCGCGGCTGAAGAGCAGGCTTTTCAGCAGGATCTTTTCCCTTTTTGCAAGGGTATGGGCGTTCCATTTGGGACTGAAAACTGTTTCTGCCAGCTCACGCATCTGTTTTTCGAATGTGACCAGCCCCATTTTTTCCAGCTCACCATGCAAATATTTCCAGTTCAGGTTTTCTTTTGCCCGCAGATAGACGTACAGATCCAGCAGGAAGCGCAGCCCCGTCCCGTCACCGGAATAGTGCTTATACTCATGCGCCAGAACGTAGAGGTAGAAATCCTCGTCCGTCATGCAGTACTCAAACGGCTTTCCCGGCACCGGAAGCAGTTTATCGTTTATGGTGAGATAGTACTTTTCAAACGGAAGCTGTGCAGATTCCGAAAACAGGGCCGTGTGCATTTCAAAATTATAAACCGGTTTTTTCAGGTACACATCGTGATAGACCTTCTGAAAGCTTTTCACGTCGTATCCCTGTTCCACAAACCAGTCATGGACCTCCTGCCGGAAGGAAAGGTCAAACAGGATGTCATTATCCGCCATCTGACGCATCCCGTATTTGGGGTACAGATGGCACAGCACGACGCCTTTTAGGGCCACATGCCAAATCCCCTGCTCTTCCAAAAACGCAAACAGCTGCTCCCGCGCGGCATCCATCATCAGATTCTTTGCGATGGCTTTGTTTTTCGCAACTCTCCACCTTGGAAGCACCTGTGTCTCATCTGGAATTGCAATCTGCGGATCCGACTTCATCAGGCTTTCCAGAGCCATATAGGTCAAAACTTCCAGACTTTGGCTTTTGCTTCTGGCATAAACCTTTTCCAGGTTCATCTCCACAATGCGCTCCGGGTCTGGCACGATGGAATTGATACCGCACTGAACCAGATACAGCATATCCCAGGCAGCCGCCGTCCACTGTTCCTTCTCCAGAGCTTCCTCTTTCTTTTTCAACGAAGTATTTCTTCCATCCATGACCATGCCTGTCTCCACCCTTTGCCGCATAAGGATTTCAAAGCTCCAGCTGCCCGGCGCCCGGAACAGGAAAGTAGAGCCGCATGCTCCTTCTGCTTCACTCTTACTCTACGACGCCAAAACAGCAATGATTCACAGTTTTATTATATCATGCACAGCCTTTTGCCACAATATATAGAAGGGCGCACATCATTCACAAATCCATGCTCTTTTTGCGCACGAAGACGCACCGGAGCCCGGCCGCAGCAAAAAAGCGCCCTCCCGTCTTGTTACAGACAGGAGGGGCACTCTTTAAACTTTATGCAGCCTTACGCCGGAACCGGACAATACTTGCTGGGGATCCTGATGGCAGCCTGTGTAGCTGCTCTGTCGGCAGGGAGCCCAAAATTTGGCTCGCAGCCACGTCTGTTTTCACTTCACCAGGGTTTAAGAACTCCCTGATACCGTTCACCGAGGGCACACAGTTTCCCTTTTTGCCCTCCACCAGAAGGCCGACCTGGGCATCGGTTCCGGGGCCCAAATGGAGATACCACTCGAAGTGGGTCTCGGACACCGGCGTCACCCGGTAGACGATCTGATCCACCAGTTCCCGGCTGACCCCCTTCCCTTTCAGGCGGACCAGTTCTTCCAGCGCCTGCTGGATTTGTTCCAGATTCAGGGCCTCCCGGCACTCCGCCGCCTCGGCTTCTTTCTGTGCCGCCTCCAGGCGGCTCTTCTCGTTTTCCAGCTGGTCCCGCAGCTGCTGGTATTCCTCCTTTCCGATCTCCCCGTCCGCCCGCATGACGGTCAGGTTCCGCAGTCGGGTGTCGATCCGCTCCAGCTGGATCTTCCGCTCGCTGTTCCCCTGCTGGTCCTTCCGGCTGCTCTCCCTGTAGTATTTTTTCAGCAGTTCCAGGGCAGTCTGGATGATCTGGTGCTTGTCCCCCAGCAGCTGCTCAAAGAGGGTCTCGGCCATCATTTCCAGCTTCCAGTCCCCGTACATCCGAATCCCGCAGTAGCCCTCGCTGTCCAGCCCCATCTCCTCCCGCTTCTGCTTGGAGCCGTTGTTGATCCGGTTGTAGCACTGGTACCCGTAGGAGATGCTGCCGTCCTTCCGGACGTGCCACTTGTCCCGGCGGCAGGCATAACCGCAGCTGCACCGCAGCTTGTTGACCCAGATATCCTCGGAACTCCGGTTGCTGATGGTCACCTTGCCGTCCCGCAGGGCCACCGCTTTTCGCCGGTTGATTCGGATGCTCTGGGCCTTGTTCCAAATCTCCTTGGACACAATGGCCGGGAAGTCCCCTTCCTGATACAAATAGGTGGAGGCATCCAGGTTCAGCACCCGGTGCTGGTCCAGATAGTTGTTGTTTCGGGATTTGTTGTAGCACTTGGTTCCGGTGTAGGTGGCGTTCTTCAGCACCCGCACCACGCTGGATGCACACCACTTCACCATCCCCATGGCGCTTTTCCGGTGGCTGGCGTTCAGCTCGTTGGCAATCTGTAAAGAGCCCTTCCCCTGCAGATACAGGTCGAAGATCATCCGCACCGTCTCGGCCTGCTCCTCGTTGATTTGGTAAGTATCTCCAACCCGGTCATAGCCCAGGATATTGCCGTTGCCGTACAGCACCCCCTTTTCCCGACTCACCTTCTGGCCCGCCCGAACCCGCTCGGAGGTCTTGCGGCTCTCCTCCTGGGCCAGGGTGGCCATCAGGGAGAGGCGAAGTTCGCCATCCCCGTCCATGGTCCAGATGTTGTCCTCGATGAAGTAGACTTCCACCCCGATGCCTTTCAGTTCCCGGGTGATGACCAGGGTGTCCACCACGTTCCGGGCGAACCGGCAGACCTCACGGGTCACAATCAGATCAAATTTGCCCTGCCGGGCGTCGTCAATCATCCGCAGAAAGGAGGGCCTTTTCTTGGCCTGGGTACCGGTAATGCCCTCGTCTATATACCGGTCCTGAATCTCCCAGTTGGGATGATACCGCGCCTGATCGTCATACCACTGCATCTGGTTTTCCAGGGCAGCAATCTGCGCCTCGTGCTCGGTGGATACCCGGCCATAGACGGCCACCTTCCGCTTCCGGTTCCGGTCCAGCTGGGTGTAGTCCGTCAGCTTAAAGCGATAGTTGTAATCGTCCCGCATCATAATGCCGCCCTCCTTGTTTCTTAAACGCTGTGCCCCTTGGCAGGGGCTTTGCTTGTGTTGCGAACCACGTTGGCATAGGTCTCCGGGTTGACCAGACCTTTCTTCATCAGAATTTCGATCAGGGCAACCGCTGCATAGCGTTCATCAATCTTGTTGTTCTTGATTCTGGCACCTCCATCTTATCACATATGCTTGGTTTCGTTGAGGATGTCGATTGGAATGTTTCATATCATCCGGCATTGGCCTTCCGGACGGATTGTTCAAAATTTTTAATAAAGTCCATGCCCTGTTCCCCGATCCGCTGGATGCCTTCCAGCCCAGAGAGACAGAGCGCCGGGTTGTTCTGCAAACAGGTGTTCCAGCGGAAAATCAAGGTGTCCAGCGCGTCCTCCATTTCAGCGAAAATGTCCTCTTCCTCAATCTTTCCGGTGGGCTGGAGCATCTTTTCCGACATTTCCCGGAGGGCTTTCAGAATCTTCCTGCTCTGGCTTCGCTGCCCGGTGTTGGGCTTTGGAAGCTCCGCCAGGGGAGGCTTCGCTTCTTGGGCATCCATCTTTTCCTGGGCTGACTGCTTCTCCCGGGCCGCCTGTTTCTCCTGCCGCGGCCTGCAAATCTCCGCCACAAGGCCGGGGCGTTCTTCAGGTGCTGCTCTGGACACTGACGCCAGCTCGGCCGCCGTAGGTTTGACTTTCCCTGAGAGGATCTTCTCCCGGGTGCCGGGGACAGCAGCCTCGGCGGCGTCCACATTCTGTGCAAACTTTTCCGAACGGATCACCGACCGCCAGTTGACACCGTTTTCCTGAGCGATCCGCTCACAGGTTTTCGGCTGACTGACCAAGTTGTCACCGTGACAACTTGGCTGATCTCCTTCCATTTTCCGGCTGCCGCCGTGGGCTAGCTTTTCCGCCTCATACTGCTTGCCCACCAGGTAGCGCCGCTGCTCCGGCGTCAGGTTTCGCCGGCCCAGCTGGTTTTTGCAGATCCAGACGATGGCCTCCTCCCGGCCGGCAAATTCCTTTTCCAAAACGGTATACTCGATTTCGGGATGCTCTTTCAGGATCTCAAACCGGTTGTGCCCATCCACGATGATGCCCTTCCAGACGATCAGCGGATTTAAGAGCCGCCCTTCTTCCAAAATGTTGGCCTCCAGCTGGCTGCGCTCCTCTGCCGTAAGCGGTGGGATCTTGCTCTGAAACTCCGGGTCAACGCTCAAATTCTGCAGCATCTGCTTTCGCCTCCTCTCTTTTATCGGGTGTGAATTCCATTTCAGTCTGACTCTAAGGCCCACTGCCCTGGAACTTTCCATTCCGACCAGCGGTTTGAAATTGGTTTTGCGGGTTTCTTCCCCATTTGTCCTCGACACCCCGGGGAGGGTTGGGAACCTTCTGGCGGCGGATTTGCACCGCTCCATCGGCCTTTCGGCCGCCCCGCCTTCTTTGTGGCCGGGCCGCGAGTTACGGAAGTGTCATTGTCTGGAAGTACCAGGAGGCTGAGCTATTCGGTTTTCAAGGTGCTGCGATGGTCTCTGGTAAAAGCTTACCAGAAATTTTCCCTCTCCGGGAGTGACTGGGAGTACACCTTTTCACCCATTTTGGTGTACTCTTAGTACACCTTAGGGGTCTCGTAGACCACCCTGGGGCCTTTCTACTATAGTGTAATGCATGAATTTGGTTTAGGGGAGTGACTGGTAGACACGGTTACCGTGTCTCTCAGACACGGTCGGATGTCCAAGTTGGATTCCTGTAAACAAGATAGCACACTTATTCAGCAAGCGGGACTCTCTTGTAGATAGCCTTTGGGCTATCTCAGAGACAACCCTCTTTCTCCTCTCCGGAGAAAAGATCCTTACACTTACGAGCCATCGAAAAGGGCCTTTTTTCACCCTCAATTTCAGAATTTCACAAAACAATCACATTTCACCATGTTTTGCCTCTTATGATCTTAGGTTCTCCCCCATTTGTCCTCGACGCCCCGGGGAGGGTTGGGAACCTTCTGGCGGCGGATTTGCACCGCTCCATCGGCCTTTCGGCCGCCCCGCCTTCTTTGTGGCCGGGCCGCGAGTTACGGAAGTGTCATTATCTGGAAGTTCCAGGAGGTTGAGCTATTCGATTTTCAAGGTCCATGTGATCTCTGGCAAAAGCATACCAGAAGGTTTTCCTCTTTGGGAGTGACTCGTAGTACCCCTTAGGGGGATCTCATAGACCCCCTGGGCACCGTTTATCTTTGGAGACACCTCTTGGAATTTTCTCTTTCTCCGGTCTGGAGAAAAGATCCCTACACTTACGAGCCATCGAGAAGGGCCTTTTCGTAGCATCAATTTTAAGATTTCACAAAACAATCACATTTCACCATGTTTTGCCTCTTATAATCCTGGGTTCTCCCCCATTTGTCCTCGACGCCCCGGGGAGGGTTGGGAACCTTCTGGCGGCGGATTTGCACCGCTCCATCGGCCTTTCAGCCGCCCCGCCTTCTTTGTGGCCGGGCCGCGAGTTACGGAAGTATCATTGTCTGGAAGTACCAGAAGGCTGAGCTATTCGGTTTTCAAGGTGCTGCGTGGTCTCTGGCAAAAGCATACCAGAAGGTTTTCCTCTTTGGGAGTGACTCGTAGTACCCCTTAGGGGGATCTCATAGACCCCCTGGGAACCGTTTATCTTTGGAGACACCCTTTGGAATTTTCTCTTTCTTCGGTCTGGAGAAAAGATCCCTACACTTACGAGCCATCGAGAAGGGCCTTTTCGTAGCATCAATTTTAAGATTTCACAAAGCAATCACATTTCACCATGTTTTGCCTCTTATAATCCTGGGTTCTCCCCCATTTGTCCTCGACACCCCGGGGAGGGTTGGGAACCTTCTGGCGGCGGATTTGCACCGCTCCATCGGCCTTTCGGCCGCCCCGCCTTCTTTGTGGCCGGGCCGCGAGTTACGGAAG
>NZ_NFHK01000035.1:0-27118 GCF_002161315.1 Faecalibacterium sp. An77 | reverse complement strand
CCCGGCTACATCGCCACTCCGCAGACCGCACCTCTGCGTGAGATCCAGCCCGACGGCAGCCGTCATCCCTTCGACCAGTTCATCATCGCCAAGACTCCGGCCGGCCGCTGGGGCGAGGCTGAGGACCTGGGCGGACCTGCTGTCTTCCTGGCTTCGGATGCTTCCAACTTCATCAACGGCCACATCCTGTATGTGGACGGCGGCATCCTGGCCTACATCGGCAAGCAGCCCCAGTAATAAGCTATTCTCTCCCATTCACATAAAAGCGCCGGGCCCTGGTTTTCGGGGCCCGGCCCTTTTTTGCACCCTTGAATGAAAGTTACAGCGCCCGCGCAGGCGGGTGCTGGTCTGAAAAGCTTTTTGCCAGGCTTTTTCTCGAAAAAGCCGAAAAAGGTCTCGCCGCGCATTTTGCCCCAACCCATTTCCATCCCGGGGCCGGTGTGTTATACTGATGCCAGAAAGCCCGCGGCCGGCCTGGCCCGGCGGGGCAATGGAAAGGATGAGACAGATGAACACAGCGGCAAACCATGCGCCTCTGGGGTTTGGCCTGATGCGCCTGCCCAAGGTGGGCGAGGAAATCGACGTGGCCCAGACCAGCCGGATGGTGGACGCCTTCCTGGCGGCGGGTTTTACCTACTTTGACACCGCTTATGTCTACCCGGGCAGCGAGGAAGCCACCCGGAAAGCCCTGGTGGAGCGCCATCCCCGGGACAGCTACACCCTGGCCACCAAGCTGAACGCCCGGGTAGCAAAGGACGCGGCAGACGCCCGCAGCGAGCTGGAACAGAGCCTGGAGCGCACCGGCGCAGGATACTTTGACTACTACCTGCTCCACGCCCTGCAGGACTCCAACGCCAAAAAATACGACGCCTGGGGTCTGTGGGACTTTGTGAAGGAGGAAAAGGCCAGAGGCCGCATCCGGCACTATGGGTTCTCCTTCCACGGTACCCCCGCCCTGCTGGACAAGCTGCTCACCGAACATCCGGATGTGGATTTCGTTCAGCTTCAGATCAACTATGCCGACTGGGATAACCCCGAGGTCACCTCGGGGGAAAACTACCGGATTGCCCGGGCCCACGGCAAACAGATCGTCATCATGGAGCCGGTGAAGGGCGGCGCTCTGGCCGACCCGCCCCAGGAGATCAAGGACCTGTTTGACCAGACCCGGCCCGGCATGTCCTATGCGTCCTGGGCGCTGCGGTTTGCCGCCAGCCTGGACGGCGTTCTGGCGGTGCTGTCGGGCATGTCCAACCTGGCCCAGATGGAGGACAACCTGGCCACCTTCACCCAGTTTGGGCCGGTGGACCAGGCTGAGCGGGACGCGGTGGCCCGGGCCCAGCAGATTCTGGCCCATTCGGCTGCCATTCCCTGCACCGGCTGCGGCTACTGCGTGGACGGCTGCCCCCGCCAGATCTTTATTCCCAAGGTCTTTGCCGCCGCCAACAAGGAGCTGGCCCGCAACGAGCCCGACCAGGCCCGGGAGGCCTACGCCCGGGCGGTGGAAGGCCGGGGCAAGGCGTCGGACTGCATCGGCTGCGGCCAGTGCGAAGGGGCCTGCCCCCAGCACCTGCCGGTGATCGAGTGGCTGCGCAAGTGCGCTGAAATTCTGGAGTAACTTTTTCGATAGCGAGAGCTGTTCCCCTGTCTGCGAAAGCAGATGGGGGAGCAGCTTTTTTGTTTGCGGAAAAAACGGTTTTCAGGGGTCCGGTATGTAGGAGGGCAGGGGCGGGGCATACTGTAGCCGGGCGGGAAAGAAAAAGATCCTCCATCTGGAAAATGGAGGATCCACGCTCAAAGCCGGGCCAATTGCCCTGCTATTCTATCATGCCGGCCGGGCGGTTGCAATAGGAAGGAATACGGTAAACTTGGCTGGATTTTCCATTTAGGGACATGAATTTTCCTGTGCTGGACAATCTGCCGCAAAAACCGCCGCCGTGCCGCCGGCAAATTGTGCTTTCTGTGCAGGGGCGCGCAGCCCAGACCGAAGGAGGGTCCTGAAATGGCAAAACATGGCGAAAACATCCGCAGACGAAAGGACGGCCGCTGGGAGGGCCGGTATATCAAAGCCCGCACCCCCGACCGGAAAGCCGTTTGGGGGTCGGTGTACGGCTCCAGCTACGCCGAAGTCCGGCAGGAACTGATCCGCCGAAAGGCCGAGTGCGGGCTGTATCAGCTGTCGGGGCGGCGGATGCGGTTTGGACAGCTGGCCTGGCAGTGGCTGGCTTCCATTGGATGCGGGGTCAAGGAGTCCACCCTGGCCCACTACCGCTACACCCTACAGCGCTATCTGCTGCCGGTCTTTGGAGAGGCGGAACTGCTGTCCCTGGACGAGCAGGCCCTGGAACAGGGGATGCTGCGGGTGCTGGACCCGGCGGACGGCAGCCACCGGCCTCTGGGGTCCTCCTCGGCCCGGGAATGTCTGGTGATGCTGCGCCGCATCTGCAAATATGCGGCCCATCTGCGGCTGATCCGCCCCATGGAAATTTGCGTCAAGCTGCCCCAGGCCCAGACCCGGGCCGCCGAGCCCCTTTCCGGCTCGGAACAGGCCCGGGTGCGGGAATTTGTGCTGGAACGCCCCACTCCACGCAGGGTGGGGCTGCTGCTCCAGATGGAGCTGGGCCTGCGGATTGGGGAGGTCTGCGGGCTGCAGTGGGGGGACTTTGATCTGGAAGCCGGCCTTTTGACGGTGCGCCGGACGGTGAGCCGGATTTACGGCCCCGACGGGCACACCCGGCTGGTGATCCAGACCCCCAAAACCCGCAGCTCGGGCCGGGAAATCCCCATCCCCCGCAGCCTGCTGCCCCTGCTGGCCGGGCTGGGCCGGGAGGCCGGGGCCGACAGCTGGTTTTTGTCGGGGAATACCGGCCGGCCGGTGGAGCCCCGGTGCTACCGCAAGAGCATCCAGGGTTATCTGCGGCGGGCGGCGGTGCGAAAGGTTCACCCCCACCTGCTGCGGCATACCTTTGCCACCACCTGCCTGCAGGCGGGATGCGACATCAAGACCCTCAGTGAGATTCTGGGCCACACCGACGCCAACATCACCCTGAAACGCTATGTGCACTCCAATCTGGGCCGGATGCGGCGGGAGATGAACCGGATTTTTTCGCTGCCCGGCCGGAGCCAAAAGGGGTCCATAAAGGGCAGGCCAAACGAAAAAAGCCCGGCGGCAGCCGGACTTTGAGGCGGTGAGCTTTCATTTTCCAGATGGAAGATCCTTTCCGGCCCCCGCCGGAGGCGGAAAAGCCGGGAGTACAGGCCCAGTATACCAGAGGAAAGGAGGGGCTGCAATGGATACGGAAAAGCTGGCGGACATCCACTGTCATGTTCTGCCCGGCATGGACGACGGCAGCCCCGACACGGCGGTCTCGCTGGGGATGCTGCGCCGTCAGGCGGAACAGGGCATCGGCACCGTATGCTGTACCTCCCACTATTACGCCAGCCGGGAGAAGATCGACGCCTTCTGCCGGCGGCGGGAGGAGGCCCTGAACAGCCTGCGGCCGGTCCTCACCCGGGACCTGCCCCGGCTTCTGCCGGCGGCAGAGACGGCATTTTTCTCGGGGATCAGCGAATGCCCCGACCTGGACCGCCTCTGCATCCAGGGCACCTGCACCCTTTTGCTGGAAATGCCCTTCTCCATCTGGAACGACTTTCAGGTGGAGGAGGTGGCGGCTCTGGTGCTGGACCGGGGCTTTCGGGTGGTGCTGGCTCACCCCGAGCGGTTCTGCGGGTTCAAGGGCAACCGGGAACGCATCCGCCAGCTGGAACAGCTGCCGGTGGCTTTGCAGGTGAATGCCGGGGCGCTTTTGTCCTGGCGGACCCGCCGTCTGGCGGTGGAACTGCTGCGGGAGGCCCGGTTCCCTCTGATGGCCAGCGACTGCCACAATCTCACCCACCGGGTGCCAAATCTCCAGGAAGGAAGAAGGACAGCCGCCCAGAAACTGGGGGCGGGCTTTTTGACCCGGCTGGACCGGAACGCGGAAACCCTGCTCCAGCCGGCTGTCTGTGCTGCAAATCCATGAAAGATTACCGTGACCGCCGGGTCAGCCGGCGGGACTTTTGCAGGGCGGCGGGAGCGGCCGCCCTGGCTCTGGCTGCTCTTGGCTGCGGGGGCTATGCCCTCCAGCGCTGGGACCAGGCGGACGCCGCCGCCCCGGCCGGGGGCACCGGCAGCGACCACCGCACCCCCGTCTATCTGGAAGAAATGACGGTGGAGGACCGCACCTACCGCCAGAAAAAGAATGTGGAGAGCTATCTGTTTCTGGGCATCGACGTGATGGGCAAGGCAGTGGGCACCCAGAGCTATGTTGCGGGCGGCCAGGCCGACGCCCAGATTCTG
This sequence comes from Faecalibacterium sp. An77, assembly GCF_002161315.1. Classification (NCBI taxonomy): domain Bacteria; kingdom Bacillati; phylum Bacillota; class Clostridia; order Eubacteriales; family Oscillospiraceae; genus Faecalibacterium; species Faecalibacterium sp. An77. The sequence goes on along the minus strand of NZ_NFHK01000035.1, from coordinate 22,782 downwards.
CTGGTGCTGGACCACGATGCCCGCACCTGGCAGATGCTTCAGATCAACCGGGACAGCATGGTGGAGGTGCCGGTGCTGAGCATGATGGGCACCGTGCCCTATACCATCCGCCAGCAGATCGCCCTGGCCCACGCCTACGGCAACGGCCGGGAACAGAGCTGCGAGAACAACGTCCGGGCAGTGTCCATGCTGCTGGGGGACCAGCCCATTGACGGGTATGTGTCCCTCACCATGGGGGGCGTGGGGGTGCTGGTGGATATGGTGGGCGGGGTGACCCTGACGGTCACCTCGGACCTGTCGGCGGTGGACCCCACCCTGGTGGAGGGCCAGACCCTCACCCTCAACGGGGAACAGGCCCTGGAATACGTCCACACCCGCCAGAACGTGGACGACCAGACCAATCTGGCCCGCATGGAGCGTCAGCGCCAGTTTCTCCGGGCCTTTGAGGAGAAGGCACGCCAGATGGACCCCTCCTTTGTGGTGGAGGCCTACGAGGAGGCGGCCGACTATATCATCACCGATATTCCCAGCGGACGGGCGGCCCAGATTGCCGGCCGCCTGCAGCAGTATGCCCAGCTGCCGGTACTGACCATCGACGGCGAAAACACGGTGGAGGACGGATACTGGGCCTACTATCTGGACGAGGACAGCCTGCAAAAGACCATTTTGCAGCTGTTTTATCAGGAAATCTGAGATTCAGGAGACATTGCGCGTTATGGAACATCACGAAGCCCTCAACGAAGCCCCGGCGGCATGGGGCGCTCCCCGGGAGGAAATCGACCTGGTGGAGCTGTTCTATCTGCTGTGGGGGCACATCTGGGTGATTCTGGGCTGTCTGGCCGCCGGCGCGGCCGCCGCCCTGGTCATCACCCGGTTTTTCATCACCCCGCTGTACGAAGCCACCTCCAGTTTGTACATTGTGTCCGCCTCCAACAACTCGGTGGTCAACCTCACCGACCTGCAGATCGGCTCCCAGCTGACGGCGGACTATCAGGAACTGATGCGCAGCCGCCCCTTGCTGGAGGACGTCATCGACCGTCTGGACCTGGAGGGGATGACCACCCGGGACCTGGAGGAGATGATCCGCATCACCAACGCCTCCGACACCCGCATCCTCAAGATCGCCGTCTCCAGCCCCGACCCCCAGCAGGCCGCCTCCATCGCCAATGAGCTGGTGTCCCTGGCCCGGGTGTACCTGCCCCAGATCATGGAGACCCAGGAGCCCAACCTGGTGGAGGAGGCCATCGTCCCCACCCAAAAGGCCAGCCCCAGCTACCTGTACAACCTGCTGCTGGGCGGGGTGCTGGGCGCTGTGCTGTGCTGCGGGGTGCTGCTGGGCCGTCACCTGCTGAACGATACCTTTGTGACCCCCGACGACATGGCCCGTCACTTTGGGGTGCAGCCGCTGGCCACCATCCCCGAGTCGGAGCCCGGGGAAGCCGGAGCCAAGCGGAGATGGTTCCGACGAAAGGAAGCGATATGAAAGAGCTGAAAATCCATTCCATGCCCGAACTGCCCTTTGCGGCGGCCGAGGCCCTCAACCAGCTGCGGATCAATCTGGGCTTTTGCGGCGACGGGATTCGCACCGTCATGATGACCAGCAGCGTCCCCAACGAGGGCAAGAGCTTTCTGACCATCCAGCTGTGGCGGCAGATGGCCCTGGTGGGGACGCCGGTGCTCCTCATCGACTGCGACTTCCGCAACTCGGAAATGCGCCGCAAGTACGGCATCCGCAGCGCCAGCCAGGAAAAACTCCTCAGCGCCGCCCACTATCTGGCGGGCAAAGCGGAGATCCAGGATGTGATCTACAAGACCAATATTCCCAATGCTTATATGATCCCGGTGGCGTCCACCATCGCCAACCCCACCATCCTGCTGGAAAGCCCTCAGTTTGCCCGGATGGTGGAGTACTGCGCCCAGCGATTTGCCTACATACTGATTGACACGCCGCCCCTGTGCAGCGTGGCGGACGGCTTGAACATCGCCCGCCACTGCGACGGCAGCGTCCTGGTGGTGCGCAGCGGCAGCACCCCCCGCAAGCTGGTGGAGCACTCGGCCCAGCTGCTCAAACGGACCGAGACTCCCCTGTTGGGGATGGTTCTCAACCGGGCCGACACCGGCAGCCGGGCCAGCGCCTACTACCAGCGTTATTACGGTAGCAGTGACTACGGCTACGGCCGGGGTCATTCGCACAATAAATCACCCAATGGAGGTACGTAAATCATGAACAACAAGTTGGTCCGAAATCTGGCCAGCGCATCGGTGGCGGCAGCCATTGCCGTGGCCATGAGCAGCCAGGTGCTGGCGGTGGAGTGGTATCCCAGCCGCACCCAGAGCGAGGTGGGGGTCACCCAGCCTTCCGTCTCCACCAGCACCGGCACGTCCATCACCGTCTCCTCGAAGCCGTCCATCGACCCGGCCACCGGCGCGGCGGTGCAGGTGGAGTCCTCGCAGGATGTCATCATCCAGGTGACCCCGGTGTCGGCCACCCTGGCCGCCAACGCCGCCCTGAACGCCACCGGCCTGTCGGCACAGCAGCTGTCGGGACAGGCCACCTCCAGCGGCCTGTCCTACGCCGCCAACGGCCAGCTGAACAGCCTGTATCAGAAGGTCACCGAGGCGGAGTCGGTCAGCGGCCTGCTGGCCGCCACGGCCCCTGCGGCAGCGGCTGCCTTTGAGTCCACGGTGGGCGCTTCGGCCGACAGCTACAGCCCCATCGCCCTGTATGACATTGCCGCCTCGCTGGGCGCTGCCAATGCCATCGCCCAGGGCGGCAGCGTGGATGTGGCCATCGCTGTGCCCGGCGTCACCGACGGCACCCAGATGGTGGCCATCTGCTGGGATCGCGCCGGCAACTCCCGCATTGTGCCGGTCCGCGTGTCGGGCGGCGCCGTCTATCTGTCCGTTACCACCTCCGGCCCGGTCATGCTGATGGCCCGCGCCCAGGCTTGATGTTGAGGGCGGCGCCCCGGGGCGCGGTCAGCCGGCCCTGAGGCACTGTCCCGATGAAAAGGACATCGAAGGCTGCTTTCTCACCGCGGACGGCGCGGGGGAGGGCAGCCTTCTTCCTTTTGCAGGATTTTGCCAGATTCGGCAGAGAAAGGAAAAGGGGGGAGTGCTGTGACACCCAGGACAGACAAAGAATTTTCCGCGCAGAGGATGCCGGCCCCGCCGCCCGGCGGCCGCTGGCTGGACCGGCGCCAGGTGCTGGACAGCAAGCGCCGGTATTGGATGGGGCGCCGGACCCAGGATGTGATTTTATCGGCGGGGGCCCTGGCGGTGCTGTGGCCCCTGATGGGGGCGGTGGCTCTGGTGATTTGGCTGGACAGCCCGGGAGCCAGCCCCATTTTTGTCCAGGACCGGGTGGGCCGGGACGGAAGGATTTTCCGGTTTTACAAGTTCCGGTCCATGGTGCCGGGGGCCGAGGCCCGGCTGAACGAGGTACTGGACCAGAACGAGATGGACGGCCCGGTCTTTAAGATACGGGACGACCCCCGCATCACCCGGGTGGGGCGGTTTCTGCGGCGGACCGGCCTGGACGAGCTGCCCCAGCTGGTGAACGTCCTGAAAAGCGACATGAGCCTTGTGGGGCCCCGGCCTGCCCTGCCCCGGGAGGCGGCCCAGTACACCGACTATGAGCGCCAGCGCCTCTATGTGACCCCCGGGCTCACCTGCTACTGGCAGATTGCTCCCCACCGCAACCAACTCAGCTTTGCCCAGTGGGTGGAGCTGGACCTCCAATACATACAGGAGCGGAGCTTTTGCCAGGACTGGAAGATTCTCTTCCGCACCGTGGGCGCGGTGCTGCGGATGTACGGCGCCTGAAAGGAGAAATACCATGCAGAAAAAACTTCTCTGGGTCGTGGAGGCCATGGGCGGCGGCGTCTTTACCTATGTGGTGGAGCTGGCCAACCGGCTGGCGGAGGTATACGACCTCTATCTCGCCTATGGGCTGCGGCCCGAGACCCCGCCCGACTTCCGGGCGCGGTTTGACCGGCGGATTCATCTGGTGGAGGTGGAGAGCTTTTGCCGGGAGATCCGCCCCGCCCGGGACCTGGAAGCCCTGCGGGAGCTGCGGCGCCTGGCCCGAGTCATTCGGCCCGACCTGATCCACCTCCACAGCAGCAAGGCCGGGGCCCTGGGCCGCCTGGCCTGGAGCGGAAAGAAAACCCCGCTCTTTTACACCCCCCACGGCTACAGCTTTTTGATGGAGGACTGCAGCCCCCTCAGGCGGGAACTCTACCGCACCATCGAGGCAGTCTGCGCCCGGCGGCGGTGCACCACCATCAGCTGCGGGGCGGGGGAACACCGGGAGAGCCTCCGGCTGACCCGGCGGTCGGCCTGGGTCCCCAACGGCATCGATGTGGAGGAGCTGCACCACATGATGAATCAGGTCCAGCCCTCCGCCCGGGCCGGCCGGCCCTTCACCGTCTATACCCTGGGCCGCATCTGCACCCAGAAGGGCCCCGAACGGTTTGAGGCAATCGCCCGGGCCATGCCCGACCTGCGGTTTGTCTGGGTGGGGGATGGGGAGCTGCGGGACCGCCTCACCGCTCCCAACATTGAAGTCACCGGTTGGGTGGGCCGGGAAGAAGCCCTCCGCCGGGCCATGGAGGGGGATGTGTTTCTCCTCACCTCCCGATGGGAGGGGCTACCCATGAGCCTGCTGGAATCCATGTATCTGGAGAAAACCTGCGTGGTCAGCGACGCCGCCGGCGGGGACGTCATCCGCACCGGGGAAAACGGCTTTGTCTGCCGTGAGGTGGAGGACTATGTCCGGGCCATCCGGCAGGCTCAGCAGCGCCGGACCGGCCCGCTGATCCAGCAGGCCCGGCGGGAAATTCTGGAGACCTACAACGCCCAGTCCATGGCCCGGGCCTACCAGAAGATTTACGAGAAGTGCACCGGCTGAACCGCCGGGGAAGGAGGCAGCCATGAGGGAGCAGACCCTGCTGCAAAAAGCCAAACAAAACCCCCTTCTGGACGCCGCCGCCCGGGTGGCGGCCTGGCCGGTGCTGGCGGCCCAATACCGGCAGGCCCAGCGGCAGGCGGACGCCCGCCGCGCCGGAGCTCACGACCCACGGTACGAATGGATATTGAAACAGCGGGGCCGCTTTGCAGGGCAGCGGTGCTTTGTGGTGGCCACCGGCCCCAGCCTCACCATGGAGGATCTGGACCGCATCCGGGGGGAGTACAGTTTCAGCATGAATTCCTGTCTGCTGGCCTGGGAGAACACCGCCTGGCGGCCGGATGTCTACATGATACAGGACCGGTATGTCTACCAGAAGCTGGCGCCCCTGCTGGCCGGGGACGCGGGCAGCCAGCTGCCCGAAATTTGGGTCAGCGGGCAGATTGCAGCGGCTTACCCGGTGCCGGAGCGGTTCCGGGCGTTTCCCCTCCATGAGCTGGACCACAAGATGTTCCACTGGAAGGGCTGGGGGGAGTTTCGCTTTTCGGAGGACTGCTACAGCTGCGTCTGCGACGGCTATTCGGTGACCTTCTCGGCTTTGCAGATGGCCTGCTATATGGGCTTTCGGGAGATTTACCTGCTGGGGTGCGACTGCAACTATAACCAGCCCAAAAGCCATTTTCTGCCCTACGGCTACCATGACCCCAAGGCCGCCGTCATGGGGGATAAAATGCTGCAGGCCCACGCCGCCTTCCGGCGGTTCGCCCAGGCCCGGGGCGTCCGGGTCGTCAACTGTACCCGGGGCGGGATGCTGGAGGTGTATCCCCGCGTCCCCCTGGAGGAAATCGTCTGAAAGGAGAACCTTTGCCTATGACCACCGTTGCCGTTGTCCCCATCAAGCGGAACAACCGCCGCCTTCCCCATAAAAACACCAGGCCCTTCACCGGGGGCAAACCCCTGTGCTGGTATGTCCTGTCCACCCTGCTGACCCTGCCTGAGCTGGACCGGGTCTACGTCTATTGCAGCGACCCGGACATCCAGACCTTTCTGCCGCCGGGGGTGGAGTTTCTGCGCCGGTCTCCCGACCTGGACCGGGATACCGCCAGCATGACCCAGGTTCTGGCCGCCTTTGCCCGGGATGTGGAGGCCGGCTGCTACCTGATGACCCACGCCACCGCCCCATTCATCGGGGCGGCATCCCTCCGCAGAGGGCTGGAAGCCGTCCGCAGCGGGGAATATGACTCGGCCTTTGCGGCCCGGAAAGTCCAGGACTTCCTGTGGAAGGACGGCCGGCCCTGGAACTATGACCCCGCCTGCATCCCCCGCACCCAGGACCTGCCGCCCCTCTATCAGGAGACCAGCGGCTTTTACATCTACACCCGGGAGGTTATCACCCAGATGGGCCGCCGGGTGGGCCAGCGGCCTTATCTGGTGGAAGTAAGCCAGATCGAGGCGGTGGACATCGATGAGGCGGAGGATTTCCGCATCGCCGACGCCCTCTACCGCTGCGGCTATCTGCCGGGACAGGGGGTGGAGTGAGATGGGAACCATTCAGATGCTGGACTGCACCCTCCGGGACGGAGGCTACTGCAACGACTGCCGTTTCGGGCTGGACAACCAGCGCCGAATTACCGCCGGGCTGGCGGCCGCCGGGGTGGAAATCATCGAGTGCGGCTTTCTGCTGGACCGGGTGCTCCATCACCCCGACGTCACCCGCTTCACCCATCCGGAACAGATCGGGGCCGTTCTGCCCCGGGGCCGGGCTGCCGGCCGGGCCCGGTATGTGGCCCTGGCCGACTACGGCAAATACGATTTCAGCCGGCTGCCGCCCCAGGCGGAGGTCCCCATCCAGGGCATCCGGGTGGCCTTCCACAAAAAGGACCGGCGGGCTGCGCTGGAGGCCTGCCGCACCGTCCGGGAGAAGGGGTATCAGGTGTTTGTCCAGCCCATGGTGTCGGTGAGCTACACCGAAGGGGAATTTCTGGACCTGATCGCCCGGGTCAATGCACTGCAGCCCTATGCCTTTTACATCGTGGACAGCTTCGGCACCCTCCAGCGGGGCGACCTGCTGCGGCTGTTCCGGCTGGCGGAAGCCCATCTGGACCCGGCGGTGCGGATCGGCTTCCACCCCCACAACAATTTGCAGCTGGCCTTTGCCAACGCCCAGGCCCTGGTGGAGCAGAACAGCCCCCGGGACCTGATTGTGGACAGTTCGGTCTACGGCATGGGCCGGGGCGCCGGAAACCTGAACACCGAGCTGTTTGCCCGCTATCTCAACGACCGGGCCGGAGCCTCCTACCGGATGGGCCCCCTGCTGGATATTCTGGACGGGGTGGTGCTGGACTTTTACCGCCAGAATCCCTGGGGGTATTCGGCGGCCCACTACCTGTCGGCGTCCCATCAGGCCCACCCCGACTACGGCAGTTATCTGGAGGGGAAAAAGACCCTCACCGCCCGGGAGATGGATGAGATTCTGGCGGGGATGAACCCGGAGAAAAGGCGGATGTTTGACCCCGACTACATCGAGGAACTGTACCGGGCTTACCGGACCGAGCAGAAAGGACGGGCCCTGTGAAGATCCTGTTTGTGCAGGGCGGGTCCCGGTGGAAATACGACGCCGACGGGGGCCTGTACACCGACTCCAATTTCAGTGAGGCGGTGTGGGCGCGGTATCGGGAATGGGGGGACCTGACGGTGCTGCTGCGGCGGGAGGACAAAGTCTATCCGCCCCGGGAGGCCATGGAGCGGTTCAACCGCTGCGACACCAGCCGGATGACCTGTCTGGCCCTGCCCGACCTCTACCGCCCGGGAACCCGGCTGCTGAACCCCCGCTGTCGCCGCCAGGTGCGGCGGGCCATCGCCAAAGCAGTCCGGGAGGCTGACCGGGTGATTGTCCGCTCGCCGGGGAACTTTTACACCAACACCGCGTTGGCCTGCTGCCGGCGGTACCGGCGGCCTTACCTGGTGGAGGTGACCGGTTTTGCCTGGGAGGGCAGCTGGTACCACAGCCTCCGGGGCAAGATGCTTGCCCCCTGGCGGGAACTGCGTTGCCGGGCTTTGGTCCGGCGAGCCCCCTGGGCGGTGTATGTGACCCGGCAGGCCCTCCAAAAGCGGTATCACTGCCGCGGCCGGAGTCTGGGCTGTTCCGACGTGGAACTGGCCCCGCTGGACGAAAAGGTGCTGGCGGCCCGGCTGGAGAAAATCCAGGCCGGGCAGGATACCCTGGTGGTGGGCACCGCGGGCTTTCTGGACGTGGCCTTTAAGGGCCAGCGGTGGGTGATAGAAGCCCTGGCCCTGCTGCGCCGGAAGGGGAACACCCGCTTCCGCTATCAGCTGGCGGGGGCCGGGTCGGGCAGGGAACTGCTGGCCCTGGCCCAAAAGCTGGGGGTGGCGGACCAGGTGGAAATCCTGGGCAGCCTGCCCCGGGAGCGGATGAACAGCTGGTACGACGAGCTGGACATCTACGTCCACCCCAGCGACAGCGAGGGGCTGTGCCGGTCCATTGCGGAGGCCATGAGCCGGGCGGTGCCGGTGGCCTGCAGCCGGGTGGGAGGAAACCCCGAGCTGGCCAGCCCGGCCTGTCTCTTTGGGCGGCGGGACCCGGCGGGGATGGCCGCCGTCCTGGAACGGCTGGCCGACCCCGGCGTCCGGGCCGCCGAGGCCCGGCGCAGCCTGGAGGCCGCCCGCGCCTTTGAATGCCGGACCCTGGACCGGGCCAGAAACGAGTTTTACCAGAGGTTTCTCCATGATGATACAACCCAAAACCCTTGTCCTGATTGACAGCCTCTATGAGCAGTACGGACTGGACGGCGCTGAGCGGGACGGCATCCTTTTTCTGCCCATGCTGAAAGGGCAGTGGACCGGCCGGGCCATCCGGGCGGCCCGCAAGGCGCATCTCTCATTGGACCTGCCGGGCCGGGAACTCTGGCTGGGGGACTGGACCCGCGCGGCGGGGGACTACGACACCATCGTCCTGGCCGACGCGGGGAACACCCCCAACGTGGTGCGGTATCTCAAACAGCATTACCCCCGCAAGCGGGTGATTGTCTGGTACCGCAACCCTGTGGCGGCCACCCTTTCCCCCGACGTCCTGGACCGGTCGGCCTGTGAAGTGTGGTCCTTTGACCCGGCGGACTGCGCCGCCTATGGAATGCGGTACAATCCCCAGTTCTATATCCCGCGGGACCCCGGCGGGCCTCAGGCCATCCGGCAGGACGTGTTTTTTGCGGGGCAGGACAAGGGCCGCGGCCCGCTGCTGGCCCAGATGGAACAGGCCCTGCAAAAGGCCGGATGCCGGACCCGGTTCTGCATTGTGGGGGTCAACAGCCCCCGGCTGTCCTACCGGGAGATTGTGGCGGAAATCGCCGCCTCCCGGGTGGTGGTGGACTGTCCCTGCGCCGGCCAGGCGGGATTGACCCTGAGGCCTCTGGAGGCTTTGTTCTACCGCAAAAAACTGCTGACCACCAGCCCCGACATCAAGACCCGGGACTTCTACCACCCGGGATGGGTCTTTGTCTGGGGCCAGGACGACCCCGGCGCTCTGGGGGAATTTCTGGCCCGGCCCTGGCAGGGGCCGGACCAGGCCTGCCGGGACGCCTACGGCCTGAAAGCCTGGGTGGACCGCTTTGCTACCTGAAAACCGGAGGGAAGGACCATGATCTATCTTTTGCTTGCCGCCCTGGTGCTGCTCACCCTGGTGAGCTACGGCCTGTGCGGCCGGGACTTCTTTGCCCCCGGCACCATGCTGTGTCTGGCTTTTGTCTTCAGCTGTGCCAGCGCCCTCTACAATGCGTCTTACTGGCAGCTGGACCTGGCCCCTCGGACGGTGGGGGTGATTGTGAGCGCCCTGTCCATCACGGTGGGGGTGAACATCTGGGCCCACGGGTGTTTTCAGCGGGTACGGGTCCAGCCCTGGAGCGGCCGGGCCACCCCCATCCCGGTGTGGGTGTCGGCGGGACTGCTGGCCGCCCTGGGGGTGGTGCTGGTGGTGATGCTGGCCCAGATCCGCCGGATCGGCGGAGGCGGGTCCTTCGCCAGCGCCATGGTGATTTTCCGGGCCAAAAACGCCTACGGCGTCGATCTGGCCGACCAGCTGCCCGGCTGGGTCCGCCAGATGCTGAATGCCTCGGCGGTGATCGCCTTTCTGTATCTGTTTCATCTGATCTGGTTTGGCCGCCGTCTGGGCAGGCTGCATCTAGCCTTGAACGCCGCTGTGCTGGCCGCCTGCGTGGCGGTGAGCCTGCTGACCGGCGGACGGTTTTCGGCCATGACCATGGTGGTGGCTGGGGCGGTGCTGTGGTATATGCTGCGCTCGGGCGGGCCCCGCGGGGTCCGGCTGAAAACCCTGTTCTGGGTCATGATGGCGGCGCTGGCGGTCCTCTATGGCTTTTACGCCGTCAAGGCCCTGGTGGGCCGCCAGTCGGACCAGACGGTGGTGGAGTACATCACCCACTACGCCGGCGGAGGCATTCCGGGTCTGGACCTCTATCTGAAAGACCCGCCCGCGCCCTCCGGCATCTGGGGCAAGGAGACCTTCTACGCCCTCAACAACGGCCTGCGGAAGCTGGGGCTGCTGGACATCCCCTATTACTACATCCACCACGAATTCCGCCAGAGCGGCGGTGTGTCGGTGGGCAACATCTACACCGCCCTGCGGGACTATCACTACGACTTCGGCATGGCGGGAATGTACCTGCTGCACACCGTCTTTTCGGTGGTGTTCTGCTTCTACTATGAGTACCAGAAAAAGCGCCGGTCCCATCTGGGGATTCTGGTCTGGGCCATGGTGTATTACTGCGTGGTGTTTTACCCCATTTCCAATTCCTTTTTCGCCAGCGTGGTGTCCTTCGGCTTTGGAATCCGGCTGGGGCTGCTGGTTTTCCTCTACCTCCTCCTGATCCGAAAGAAAGGGGACGCGCCATGCAGGAATCCTCTCTGAAACGGAATTTCTCCTACGCCTTCGCCGCCCAGGGGGTGGCTCTGGCGGTGGGCAGCGTCACCAACCTGATTTTGCCCCGGGTGCTGGGGGCGGAGGATTTCAGCTGGTGGCAGCTCTTTGTGTTTTACGCCACCTACATACCCTGTCTGGCTCTGGGTCTCAACGACGGGGTGTATCTTCGCTGGGGCGGCAAGACCCGGGAAGAACTGGACCCCGCCGTCCTGCGCAGTCAGTTCTGGGTGGGGGCGGCCTTTCAGCTGGTGCTGGCGATGGCTCTCGGCGGGGTGGTTTCTCTGGCGGTGGCGGACCTGCGCCGCCGGGCCATCCTGCTGGCGGTGCTGGTGTATTTCTGGCTCTACTCCTGCCACAATCATCTGGGTTATCTCTTTCAGGCCCGGGGGGAGACAGACGTCTATTCCCGCTCCCTGATCCTGAACAAACTGGTGTATCTGGGGGGACAATGCCTCCTGCTGGCCGCCGGGGCGGCGGGGGTCTTTGCCCTGATTCCCCTCTACATCGGGGCCTGCGGGCTGGGGCTGGCCTATCTGGCGGTGCGCATCCGGGGGGAGTTCCGGGGCGCGCGGCTGGATCTGCGTCTGGGGGCGGCGGAGTGCCGCCGCAGCGCCACCGTGGGTCTGAGCCTGATGCTCTCCAACCTCTGCGCCATGCTGGTGCTGGGGGTGGGGCGTCAGGTGGTGGACTGGCGGTGGGGTGTGCTGGCCTTCGGGCAGATTTCCTTCTCGTTGACCCTCATCAATTTTGCGCTGACCTTCCTGTCCCAGATCAGCATGGTGCTGTTTCCGGCCCTGCGGCGGGTGTCGGGGCAGGAGCTGGCCGCCTACAGCCAAAAGCTGGAGGACGGGCTGTATCTGCTGCTGCCCTGGATGTATGTGCTGTATCTGCCCGGCCGGGCTCTGCTGGAGCTGTGGCTGCCGGACTACCGGGAGAGCCTGGAATATCTGGCTCTGGTGCTGCCCATCTGCTATTTTGACTGCAAGATGAACCTGTTGGGCAACACTTTCCTGAAGGTTTTGAACCGCCAGAACCAGCTGCTGCACATCAATCTGGTCACCATCCTGGTGAGCCTGGGCTTTGCGCTGGCAGGGGCCTGGGTGATGGATGAAATCCTCTGGGTGGTGTACGGGATGGTGGCGGCCATTGCCCTCCGCAGCGTTCTGGCCGACCGGGCCCTGCACCGGGCGCTGGACCTGCCCGGCAGGGGCTACGACCGGCGGGACCTGCTGCTGGCGGGTACCTTTCTGGCGGCCAGCCAGCTGCTGCCCTGGTGGGGGATGATGCCCCTGATGACCGTTCTGGCCGTGGGCCGGGCCCTCCGTCTGGGCCGGGCCCGGGCATAAAAACAAACCGCTCCCTCTGCGGCGCAGAAGGGGCGGTTTTTGCGTGTGGGGATTTATTCCTCGTCCAGGGCCCAGTGGTAGGCGCAGCGGACGGCTTTGTTCCAGCCCCGCAGGCGCTTGGCCCGCTGTTCTTCGGGGATATTGGGCCGGAAGGTGCAGTCCACCGACCAGTTCTTGGCCACCTCCTGGGGGGAGGACCAGTAGCCCACCGCCAGACCCGCCAGGTAGGCGGCGCCCAGGGCGGTGGTTTCCAGGCAGCGGGGCCGGAGAACCGGCACGTTGCTGATGTCGGCCATGGTCTGGAGCAGGTAATTGTTGGCGGAGGCTCCGCCGTCCACCCGCAGGCTGGTCATGGGGATGCCCGAGTCAGCCTCCATGGCGTGAAGGACATCGTTGACCTGATAGCACAGGCTGTCCAGGGTGGCCCGGATGATATGGTACTTGTTGCAGCCCCGGGTCAGGCCCACAATGGTGCCCCGGGCGTACTGGTCCCAGTGGGGGGCGCCCAGGCCGGTGAAGGCCGGCACCACATAGCAGCCGTTGGTGTCGGGGACCTTGTTGGCCATGTACTCCGAGTCCCGGGCCTCTTCCAGCAGGCGCAGCTCGTCCCGCAGCCACTGGATGGCGGCACCGGCCACAAAGATGGAACCCTCCAGAGCGTAGCTGACGGTGCCGTTGATGCCCCAGGCGATGGTGGTGACCAGGCCGTTCTGGGAGAACACCGGGCGGCTGCCGGTGTTCATCAGCATGAAGCCGCCGGTGCCGAAGGTGTTTTTGGCGTCGCCGGGGGCAAAGCAGGTCTGACCGAACAGGGCGGCCTGCTGGTCGCCGGCGGCTCCGGCGATTTTGATGGCCCCGCCGAAGTGCATGGGGTCGGCGTAGTCGTAAAACTGGCTGGAGGGCATGGGCTGGGGCAGCATGCACCGGGGGATGTTCAGCTCGGCCAGGATCTCGTCGTCCCAGTCCAGGGTGTGGATGTTGAACAGCATGGTGCGGCTGGCGTTGGAATAGTCGGTGACGTGGATTTTGCCGCAGGTGAGCTTCCAGATCAGCCAGGTTTCCACCGTGCCGAACAAAAGCTGTCCGGCCTCGGCCTTTTCCCGGGCGCCGGGGACGTTGTCCAGAATCCATTTCAGCTTGGTGCCGGAGAAATAGGCGTCGATGACCAGGCCGGTCTTTTGACGGAACTTCTCGGTCAGGCCCCGGGCTTTCAGCTCGTCGCAGTAGGCGCTGGTCCGCCGGCACTGCCACACGATGGCGTGATACACCGGCTCGCCGGTGTCACGGTCCCACACAATGGTGGTTTCCCGCTGATTGGTAATGCCGATGGCGGCAATATCCTTGGCGGTGGCGCCGATCTGGTTCATGGCGGACAGAGCCACGCCCAGCTGGGTGGTCCAGATTTCGTTGGCGTCGTGCTCCACCCAGCCGGGTTTGGGGAAGTACTGGGTGAATTCCTTTTGGGCGACGCTGCACATTTCCCCCGCTTGGTTGAACAGGATGCACCGGTTGGAGGTGGTTCCGGCGTCCAGTGCCATGACGTAGGCCATGGAGACCCTCCTTTATTTATCTTTGCAGTCTGCGCACAAAATCGCGCTTTGCACAAAACAACTATTGTACAAATTATACTAAACTCTCGGCTCTTTTACAATCCCTTCCCGGCTTTTCCATCCAAAAGCAAAACCCCGGGCGCCTGTGGGGGCGTCCGGGGTCTACCTGTTGCAATGCGGGTCTCTTGGAAGGAGGAGATGGTAAAAGGAAATCAGCGCTGGGGAGTTTCCTGGAGGATGCCGTGGTCCCGCAGCAGCTTTTCCAGGACGGTGCCCTGGATGAAGTGGAGCAGGGGCTTTTTGGCGGCCGAGAAGGGGGCCACGTCCAGCGGAGAACGGCCGTCCATCAGGCAGACGGCGCTGTCCAGCAGGGCGCGGATGTCATAGACGCTGCCCCACACCTCGGGGACGCCGCGGTCCACGCCCAGCAGGCCGTAGACCGCCTCCATGGCGGTGCGGACCGAGTACTCGGTGGTGAAAACGGTATCCCGGGGGGTATCGGCAAACTGGCCCAGGAAAGCAAAGTTGACGCAGCCGTCGGGAATCACGTCGGGACGGTCGCCCTTGGCCCGGGGCATGAAGAAAGCGGTGATATAGGGCATCATGGTGGGGACGCAAACGGCGCTTTCAGCGGCCAGCTGGGGAATCTGGTCCACCGGCACACCCAGATGGTACAGCCATTCCTCGGTGATCTCGCGGCCGGTGCAGTCCTTCATGGGCTTGTGGACGTAGTCGCCGGGAACGTCGGTGAACAGGCCGTACACCCAGACGCAGACCTTTTCGGGGTCCTGGGCCTTGAACTGGCCCTGACGGTTAATAGTCCAGCTCATCAGCCACTTGGAATCCTGGCAGCTGACAATACCGCCGGTGACCACCTGGCCGCTGCGGGGGTCCCGCTTGCAGATAGCCGAGATATAGGGGAGAATTTTGTCGTCCAGGGTGGTGATGGTGGCCGACTCCCAGTTGGTCCGGGAGATGTCGGAGCAGAACTTTTCGGGGTGGCCGAAGGACGGGTCCTGACGGGCAATGTTCTTCCACAGGCTCCAGCAGCCGCTGGTGCGGACCTCGGCGTCCCCGTTGGGGGCGTGGTCCTGGTCGCCGTAGATGGTGCCCTCGGTGCAGCTGCCGTTGGTCACAAACACCAGGTCCTTCTCGGTGAGGGGGATGCCCTGTTCCTTGCCGTTGACACGGCACTCGATGGCGGTGGCAATCTTTTTGCCGCCCCGGTGCTCAAACAGCACGTTGGTCACCTCGGTGCCGAAGCGGAAGTCCACCCCGGCCTCCTCCAGATACTTCTGCATGGGCAGGATCAGGGATTCGTACTGGTTGTAGCGGGTGAACTTGAGGGCGCTGAAGTCGGGCAGGCCGGCGATGTGGTGGATGAAACGCTGGAAATACAGCTTCATCTCCAGGGCGCTGTGCCAGTTCTCAAAGGCGAACATGGTGCGCCAGTACAGCCAGAAGGTGGAGTCAAACACCTCGTCGTCAAAGACATCCTCGATGGTCTTGTCGTAGAGGTCCTCGTCGGGGGTCATGAACAGCTTGACGATCTCCATGATGGCCTTCTGGCTCAGGTTGAACCGGCCGTCGGTGTGGGCGTCCTGGCCGCGGTTGACGGTGGCCCGGCAGAGAGAATAGTTGGGGTCGTGCTTGTTGAGCCAGTAGAACTCATCCAGCACCGAGGCACCCGGGGTGTCCAGAGAGGGAATGGACCGGAACAGATCCCACAGGCACTCGAAATGGTTTTCCATTTCCCGGCCGCCCCGCATCACATAGCCGCGGGAAGGGTCCAGGATGCCGTCGCAGGCGCCGCCCGCCACGTCCATGGCTTCCAGAATGTGGATGTGGGATCCGGGCATCTGGCCGTCCCGCACCAGGAAGCAGGCCGCCGCCAGAGAGGCCAGGCCGCTGCCCACAATCCAGGCGTTTTTATCGTCTACGCCGGCGGGCTTTTCGGGCCGGGCGAATGCTTCATAGTTTCCGTTGGAATAGTAAATCCCCTTGCTGTTGGGGTGCTGTTTGCCCCGCTCGGTGTTGCGGTAGCCGCTGGCCGGCACAGCCGGACGGGCTGCGGCGGTGTGGTTTTTCTGTTGATATTTGCGGGTCAGGGCAAGGGCTGCGCCGGCTCCGGCTGCCCCCAGCGCCGCCGCGGTCAGGGGAGAAATTTTCTTGGTCATGGCAGAATCATCCTTTCTTGCAGGTGCTTGTTTAGAGGATGGCATGATCTTACCATACCGCGGCCCTGCCCGCTATCTACAAAGGACCCCGTATGAGTGATTTTTGTGCATCGGAGGCCCTTTGTAAGGGTCATGCTCTGGAAAAATTCCGGATGGCGTTGTCCACGCCTCCCTGGGCGGTCAGGCTGATGTTCCGCACCAGGTCGTGATAGTCCGCGTGCATCCCCTTCTTGATCCAGTCCAGCATCAGCCCCACAAAGCTGTACTTGTAAAAATCCGCGATAAAAGCCTTTTGTTCCTCGGTGACGGGGGCCCCGGCGCTCTTTTCATCCACCACCCCGCGGATCAGACCATAGGTCATTTTGAACAGGAAATTCTCCATCTGTTCCCGGCTGATGCACCGGCAGGCGTTGAGGACAAAGGGCTTGTTCTCCAGCACCGCTTCAAACACCTGGGCCAGGCCCTCCTGCCAGGTGTCGCAGGTCTTTTTTCCCTGGAGGGCCGCGGTGGCATCCTCGATGCAGACCCATTCCACCAGGTCGTAGATATCCTGGAAGTGATAGTAAAAGGTCATCCGGCTGATGCCGCACTCGTCGGTGATGTCCCGGATGGTGATTTTGTCCAGCGGCTTTTGGAGCATCAGCTTTTTCAGGGCTGTTTCCAGCGCTTTTTTGGTGATATTGGACATGGGTGCCCTCCTTCTGCACAGTGTTGACCGCCTGCGGCGGCCCGGCGCGTTTTCTTTATTCTACCATATTTTACCGGCGATGGACACACCTTCCGGACGAGGTTCCGGAGAGATTTTTGACCGCACAGCATGAAAATCCTTTGCTGGAATAACGAAGTATCGCTTTCCTGTGCTAAATCAACATAAAATTATCTCAAGCTTTAGATACAATATAGAACTTCGATTTTTTGACAAAAAATGACGGGATTTTTATTGACCCGTTCCCGGAGCACATGATATTATATTTTGGTGAAAATAGACAATATAGACGCCGATTTCACTGCAAAAAGATACAGTTTGCGACAATCGGGCTGTACTTTCAGCCCTCCGGCTCCGCGATTTGAAAGGCTGTATGCAAAGTTCCGGCGAAGCAGACGCCGGGCTTTTCAGATAAAATGTCCGCTTACCAACCTCAAAAGACGGCTTTTTGCAAAGCTGTCCTTCTGTGATCGAAAGGAGTGTCCATTTTATGTGCAGCATCCAAGCGAAAAAGAGATCTTTGGCCGGAATTCTTTTGGCAGGGGTTTTGTCGATGTTGTTTTTGGGCGGCTGTGGTTATACGATGGTTCCCAACGAGTATTTGCTCCAGTCGAATGAGACGCCGTTGGCGGACCAGGAGGAGGACGAAGAAGCCGTTTTGACCGAAGGGGACCGCCTGCGCAATCAGATGATTGCGGTGCTGAATCTGGGCCGGGACCTGGATAAACGGATCTCTTCCAGTACCGCTTTGGATGAGGCCGCCTCGCTTTTTCTGGAAATGATTCTGGAGGACCCGGAAACCTATATTATGTCCACGCAGCAGGGCGATATGAATGAGGTGGGGCAGAACGCTTATCTTTATGTGTACAATGGGGACCTGTCCTCCGGCAGCGTGGCAACGCTGGCCCTGAAAGACATTACAGAAGACGAAACTATTAACACCGGGACGCTTCTTAAAACCATGACAAGCATCAGCGTGACCCATGGAAGCGGAAAAAAGGGTTCGGTCTGGGTGATTCTGGTGGAGTACATAGACGAATAAGGGAAGGAAAGCGAAACCGGGCCGCCGGCCTGGTCCAGAAAAAAGAACGCCCTCACCGGGCCCAAGCCATATAAAAACCCAACCCCCGGACCAGATGGCCCGGGGGTTGGATTTTTGAAGGAAAAGGCTCAGCGATAATTTTCGTTCAGGAACATGGGCTTGATGGCCACCACTTCGTCGTACTCCTCCTGGTCCACTTCCACGTCCGAGTTCAGGGATTTCAGCTCCTGCTTGACGGCCTCCAGAGCCTCGGGCAGATGGACGGCCCGGCCTTCTTCCAGGACGCGGATCATCCGCTGAAGGACAATGGGGTGGGCGTACCGGGCGGGCACCGGGAAGCTGTCGTAGTTCCGCAGATAGTCCTCCATGGCCTGGAGGGCCCGGTCAGCCCGGCCCATCACCACTTTTTTGTTGTTCTGGGCGGTGGGCAGGACGCTGGCGCCTGAGAACATGAAGATGGCCGCCAGGCCGAACAGGGCAAAGTAGGCGCCAAAGCTGCCGCTGCCCTGGGCAAAGAGGGTCACGCCAAAGATCAGGGAGGCCACGCCCAGCAGGGTGATGGCCAGGGCCACCCAGCGGTAACTGGGCTTGCTGCACAGGTAGGCCCGCTTGCGCTTGGCCGACAGGCTCAGCTCCTGGGCCAGCTCGGGCTTTTGGGTCAGATAGTCGGAGGCCTGCTCCAGGGTGCGGATGCTCTTCTGGGCCTCAGGGGAGAGGTTGGGCTTTTTGCGGGCGGCCCGTTCCCGCTCCCGCTGGGCCAGCCGCTCCTCGGCGGCGGCGCTGACCCGCTTGATTTCGGGGTGGGTCTTGGCCAGGCAGTCCAGCAGCTGGTCCACCTGCTCCTCATACTTGAAGTTGCACTGTTTCTCTTTGCCGTTGTCGTACTGAACCACCAGATAGGGGATGGACGCAAACACGCCTTTCTGTGTGAAGCCGCCCCGGCTCATGGCCACCCGCTTGAAGGCCCGGGTGATGGAGGGATAGGTGACGTAATACCGGCGGTCCAGGTAAAAGCTGTTGAGATACAAAGCCTTGTCGCCCACGCCGCAGGGGCCGATGCGGCGGCAGCTCTTTTTGTCTGCGGCCAGGGTTTGGGGGTCCAGGGCCTCGCGGCCCAGCTGTACGGGTTTGAAGATCATAGGATGCAACCTCCGGGCGTCCGGGGACGCCGCTTGTTTGATGTTTGATAAAAAACCTGCCAGCCGCTGTTGGAGGTCAGCGGCTGGCAGGAAGGGTGAATTTTACGTATGCCAGGCCGGGCAGAAGGGGTTACTTCTTGGCGGGCTGCTTCTTGGTGGCGTGGATGAAGATAGCCAGCAGCAGGACGGCGAAGATGATGCCCACGGGGTAAGCCACGGCGGTGTTGTAGACGACGGCGCCCGAGGCGTCCTTGGTGTTCAGGAACTGGCCCAGGCACTCATTGCCCAGCAGGAAGTAGGTGGCCGACACGGCGCTCATGAAGGTGGCGGGAACAGCGGTGATCCAGTAGTTCTTCTTCTGCTGGAACAGGTACATGCTGGCAGCCCACAGAACGATCATGGCCAGGGTCTGGTTGGTCCAGCTGAAGTAACGCCAGACGATGGAGTAGTCCAGGTGACCGACGAAGGCGCCCACCAGCAGCAGAGGCACGCAGAGGATCAGACGGTTCTTGAAGCCCTCCTGGTCCAGCTTGAACCAGTCGGCCAGGGTCAGACGAGCGCTGCGGAATGCGGTGTCGCCCGAGGTGATGGGGCAGGCGATGACGCCCAGCATGGCCAGAGCCACGCCGATGCCGCCCATGGTCTTGGCGCAGACGTCGTAGATGGCGGCGGACTGGCCGTTGGCCAGGGAAGCCTGCAGACCGGTGTTCAGACCGTTGGTGACTTCGTAGATGGAGCAGCCGGCGGCGGCCCAGATCAGAGCGATGATGCCCTCACAGACCATGGCGCCATAGAACACCATGTGGCCCTGACGCTCCGACTTCATGCAGCGGGCCATCAGAGGCGACTGGGTGGCGTGGAAACCGGAGATGGCGCCGCAGGCGACGGTGATGAACATGAAGCTCCAGATGGGCTTGCCGGTGGGCTCCATGTTGTAGAAGTGGGTCCACAGCTCAGGAATGACGTAGTTGGAGTTGGTGAAGATGCCGATGGCAACGCCCACGGCCATCACGATCAGGCAGATACCAAAGACGGGATAAATCTTGCCGATGATCTTGTCGATGGACAGGAAGGTGGCGATGAAGTAGTAGGCCAGGATGATCCACAGCCACACTTCGGTGTTGGCCAGCAGACCGGTGACGCCGCCGTTCTTGAACAGAGTGACGATCAGGCCGGCGGGGCCGACGGCAAAGACGGTGCCAACCATGACCAGCAGCACCACGCTGAAGATACGCATGACGGTCTTCATGCCGTTGCCCAGGTAGATGCCGCAGATCTCGGAGATGGAAGCGCCTTCGTTGCGCTCAGACAGCATGCCCGAGAAGTAGTCGTGGACGCCGCCGGCAAAGATGGTGCCGAAGGTGATCCACAGGAAAACCACAGGGCCCCACAGGGCACCCTGCATTGCGCCGAAGATGGGGCCAAGGCCCGCGATGTTCAGCAGCTGAACCAGGAACAGTTTCCACTGGGGCATAACGACGTAGTCGACGCCGTCGTTGATGCGGACAGCGGGAGTTTCCCGGTCATCCGGCCCAAAGGTGTTATCGACGACCTTGCCGTAGGTCAGGTAGCCGATGATCAGCAGAGCCAGGCAGAGCAGAAAACTTACCATAAAGATTCCTCCTATTTGTATGATTTCTTGCCAGGCTGGATGCCTGCCGCAATCCAGCCGCTCCATCTCCCATTCTAGTCCTTTTTCCAGAAAATGCAAGGGGTTTGTTTATACTTTTTTCATGTTTTGTTCAAAATTTGCCTATCTTCGTCCTATCCGGAATGAAGTATATTTCAGCGCCCGGAGGACGGGCCCAAACCGCCGGTTCAGGACAATAAAACCCCTTAAAACCGCCGGAAAAAGGGGACAAGGATCCTATTCCGCGCCGGGCCGGTTTGTGATACAATGGGCTTATCTTTAATAAGGAAAAGGAGACCTGATTATGGAAGATTCCCCGCGCTGCACCGCACGCCAGCTGGTGCCCTTTGCCCTGATTGCCTACGGGCTGCCCTTTCTGATGGGGATACCTCTGGCCATCGCCCAGCGGGCCGGCTACCCCACCGACATCTTCGCCAACGCCCAGATGTACTACCCGGCCGCAGGCGCCATCGCGGCCCTGCTGCTGACCGGGCAGGCGGACGCTATGCCCCGGCGCTTCTTTGTCTTTCATCTGATCTGCACCGGCCTGATGGCCCTGTGCTGCCTGGGTACGGTGATCCTGCCGGGAGGAGGCTGGCTGGTGGCCTGCAATCTCATTGTGATTCTGGGGAGTCTGGCGGGCTGGGGCGTCCTTCTGGCCCAGAAAAAAGAACTGCGCCAGTCCGCCGGTCTGGGCTGGCAAAAGGGAAAACTGGTCTGCGGCTGTGTGGTGCTGTACATCCTGTTGCGGACGGCGCTGGTGTTTGCCGGCGCGGCCATCAGCGGACAGCTGGAGGAATATCTGGCCTACTGGGTAACCCCTGCGCCCTATCTGGCGCTGGTGATGCTGATCCCCAACTTTTTCTGCAGCTTTGAGCCCTTCTGGGGAGAAGAGTACGGCTGGCGGTATTTCCTCCAGCCCCGGCTCCAGAGCCGGTTCGGGATGCGGGGCGGCGTCCTGCTGCTGGGTGTGCTGTGGGGACTGTGGCATCTGCCCCTGAACTTCTTTTTCTACGCCCCGGACACCGCCCTGCAGAGCGTGGCCAGCCAGCTGATTACCTGCGTGACCCTGGGAATCTTTTTTGCCTGGGCCTACCTTAAGACCGGGAATATCTGGGCCCCGGTGCTGCTCCATTTCTTCAACAACAACCTGACGGTGGTCTACACCGGCACCACCGAAATCAGTAACCAGACCATCGGCTGGATGGATGTGGGGCTGCATCTGGTGCTGATGGGAGTAGTCTTTTTGCCCTTCCTGGCTTCGCCGGTGTTCGGCAAAAAGGCAAAGGTCCAGTGAGTCCTGCGCCGGTGGAAAGAAGGTGACCTCATGCCCATCTGGAACCCCTGGCACGGCTGCCATAAGATCAGCGCCGGGTGCATGCACTGCTATGTCTACCGGCGGGACGCTTCGGTGGGGCGGGACGCCAGCGCCGTGGCCAAAACCGGGGATTTTGACCTGCCGCTCCGGCGGGACCGGCACCGGGAATACAAGCTGCAGCCCGGGGAGGGGACGGTGTTCACCTGCATGACCTCCGATTTCTTTCTGGAGGAGGCGGACCCCTGGCGGCCGGCCTGCTGGCAGATGATGCGGCAGCGGCCGGATCTGGATTTCGCCATCATCACCAAGCGGATCCACCGGTTTATGGACTGCATCCCGCCGGACTGGGGCGAGGGCTATCCCAACGTCTCCATCTACTGCACCGCGGAAAACCAGGAGATGGCCGACGCCCGCCTGCCCCTCTATCTGACCCTGCCCATCCGGCACAAGCACATCTGCCATGAGCCCATGCTGGGGCCCATCAACATCGAGCCCTATCTGGCCTCGGGCCAAATCGAATATGTGCTGTGCGGCGGCGAGTCGGGCCCCGGGGCCCGGCCCTGCCGGTACGAATGGATTTTGTCCACCCGGGAACAGTGCGTCCGGTATGGGGTGCGGTTCCATTTCAAACAGACCGGCGCGGTGTTCATCAAGGACGGGAAGGTCTATCATATCCCCCGGAAGCTGCAGCAAAGTCAGGCCGCCCGGGCGGGGATTGACTATGCAGGAGAATAACTTTTTGTATATAAGATGACGTGTTAGACTGAAAGTTTCCGATGTAGACGGAATGAAAAGAACGCCATATCGTGCCGCAGGCAAAAACGCCGGGAACGAGCGGAAACGGGACGGCTTCGCGGAAGTGCCGGAGAACGGAAAAAGTATAGAAAAAAGGCAGAATTTGGTGATGACCAAGGCGGTCGGCGATGCGGGGAAAACCTCTTGCGCTTAGCCAATTTTCCCGGCGGACATGAATGTCCTTGTGAAAATTGGAGCGCGGCTCCGGGTTGCGGTGCCC
>NZ_NFHK01000034.1:0-28195 GCF_002161315.1 Faecalibacterium sp. An77 | reverse complement strand
CCGCAGAATTAAGACAAAACTAAAGGGCTTGCCGCCTGCTATTCACAGACAACAAGCCCTTTCGGCTGCTTAAACAATTTTTGCTTTCAAATATTGTCTAACTTTTTGGGGTCACTTCATTGCTCCGGGGAACGGCGGTTTTTTGTTTGGGTCAGGATTCTTCGGGGGTCTCGATGAGGGGGGCCACGGCGTAGCGGCCTTTGCCCGCCCGCTTGGCCTGATAGAGGGCCTTGTCGGCGGCGGCGTACAGGTCCGGATAGGAGGCGCCGCCGGTACAGACCGCAATGCCGATGCTGCAGGCCACCGGCAGGTCCTGGCTGCCCCACCGGATGTTGGTGACCTCCTGAATCAGCCGGGCGGCGTAATCCTCCGCCGCCTGGGCCTCATTGGACAGGTCCAGGATGGCCCCGAACTCATCCCCGCCCAGCCGGCCCACGCGGGTGCGGCCGGGAGCCAGGGTATTCATCAGCTCGCCCAGCTGCACCAGCACATAGTCCCCGCACAGGTGCCCATAGGTGTCGTTGATGTTCTTGAAGTCGTCCATGTCCAGCACCAGCATCCCCAGACGCTCGCCCGTGCCCATCTCATGGAGGCGGCGGGCCGCATAGCTCTCCAGGGCGGTCTTGTTGAGGGTCTTGGTGAAGTTGTCCATCAGCAGCTCTTTCTGCAGCTCGATGATCCGGCTTTTCTGGTCCATGATGTCGAACAGCAGGCCCACACCCAGCACCGGATTGCCGTCCCCGTCGCACTGAAGGGCCAGCTGCAGCTCAAACCACCGCTGTTCCCCGGTTTTCACCGGCAGGAACAGGTCTTTTTTCTGATAGGCCAGCCTGCGGCGGGCGTTCTTCATGCACTGGAAAATCTCGTCCTTCTGGCGCCGCTTGAGGGAGGGGGCGTTCTCGATGTATTCCTTGATGTTCTCGATCCGCTGGGGACCGTTGAAAATCTCCTTCCAGGCGTGGGTGAACCGCACCACGTCGGTGCGGATATCCCACTCAAAGGCGATGAGCCGCCCTTTCTGGAGCAGCAGCTCATACTGTTCGTTGGTCAGGAGGAATTTTTCCTCGTTTTCCTCCAGAGTCCGGTTCATGCTCTCGATCTCGCTCTGCTGCAGCAGCTCCACCCGGATATGCTCGATCCGGGCAAAGTAGATCACAAAGCTCACCAGGGCCACCAGCGCATAATTGAACACCGCCTCGGCGTCCCCCAGGGTGGACAAAAACAGCATCAGGGTCCCATAGCTCAGAGCCAGGTTGACCACCGCGTACAGCGGCTCCACCATGGGCAGGGCCGCAAAGGCCACCAGGGCGGTCACCGTCCCGATTTTGCCGATGGAAATGGAACGGCTGATGTCGTAGATCCCGAACAGGGTCTGCCACACCACCAGCAGGCTGGCCAGCACCATCTGCATCCGGTAGTTCTCCTCCACCGGCCGGTCCTTCATCAGCCAGCCCCCCGCCAGGAACACCGCCGACAACGCCAGCAGCGCCGCATAAAATCCAAAGTAAATCCGATTGTTCAGGGTGCCCAGGCCCACATGGTTCCACAGCAGCACCCGCGCTATATTGACGATCTGGGTCACAATCCCGTAAATCCCCAGCAAACGCATCAGGTTCCAGTTGAACCGGACCGCTTTGTTCACAAACCGGGTCCGAATCCGGGGTTCCAGATAGCGGCTCATCCCGTTTCCTCCTGTTCTGTCGTATGGGCGGCAGCCCCTCCCTGCCCCCTGCTATGTAATTACAGTTACCATTCCTATTATAACAAACCCCAAAACCGTTTGTCGAGAGTCATTCTTTTTTTATGGATAAAAATACATCACTTTTCCCGGGGGCAAAAACCTGTCCCCTTCACCTGTTTCCTCCCAGCGTATGCAGCCCGCCGCCCGGGGGTGCATACGGCGCCTTTTCGCTGGGGCAAAAACGGGGCGGAAGGGGGCTTTTCCGGCGCGGGGACGCGGCTTTTGTTGCAGAGCGAACGACTCCGTCATTTGTGACAAATTTAACAGAGAATTTTTGTGCAAGAGTATATGTGAAAAAAGGGTGAAAGTTCTATGGACCATTCTTGACAATCCTAAGAAAAGCCGCTAATCTATTGTTCGTAAGCGAACTATAAAACAGGGCTTTTCCGGCCCGAAAGGGAGTGGGATCAAATTGGAAAAAGACTGCGGTGCTCTGGTCAACCTGGTGTCGCGCAAGGTCAAACGGAGGCTGAACGTCACCCTCCAGGGTCTTGGCATCACCGCCATCCAAAGCCGGGTCATCTACTACATCCTGGTCCACTGCCAGCAGGGGCCGGTGTTCCAGCGGGACATCGAACAGGTGTTCGGCATGAGCCGCTCCACCGCCACCGGCATCCTGCAGCAGCTGGAAAAGAAGGATATCATCCGGCGGGAGAGCGTTTCCACCGATGCCAGGCTGAAAAGCCTGGTGCCCACCGAGCGGGCCGCCGAGCTGGACG
Organism: Faecalibacterium sp. An77; assembly: GCF_002161315.1. Taxonomy (NCBI): domain Bacteria; kingdom Bacillati; phylum Bacillota; class Clostridia; order Eubacteriales; family Oscillospiraceae; genus Faecalibacterium; species Faecalibacterium sp. An77. Next base: position 25,735 of record NZ_NFHK01000034.1, on the reverse strand, counting down.
CTCAGGTCCGCGCCTGCCTGCGGCAGACCGATGAGGTTTTGACCCGCGGGCTGTCGGAGGGGCAGGTGCAGCTGTTCAAGGAGATTGCGGCCGCCATGGCCCAGAACCTGGAACAGGCCGAGGACGTCCCGCCCGCCGAGCCGTGACCGGCATTGATCCGGCTTGCAACAATCCGGCTCTGAACAGTTCGTACAGGAACAAAGGATGGCGCTGCGGCGCCGTCCCCCACACTATTTTAAGGAGGAATCCACGAGGAATGACTCACATCATCAAGACCTTGTCTCACTCGATCCGTGAGTACAAGAAAACCTCGATCCTGACCCCTCTGCTGGTCACGGTGGAGGTGATTCTGGAGTGTGCGATCCCCTTTGTGATCGCCAACCTGGTCAACCAGATGCAGGCCGGCTGCTCCATGGACGTCATCGTGCGGTACGGTGTGTCCCTGCTGGTCATGGCGGTGGTGTCCCTGATCTTCGGCGCCGCCGCCGGCGCCACCTGCGCCAACGCCTCCGCCGGCTTTGGCCGCAACCTGCGCAAGGATATGTTCTACAAGATCCAGGACTATTCCTTTGAAAACATCGACAAGTTCTCGGTGTCCAGCCTGGTCACCCGTCTGACCACCGACATCACCAACGTCCAGATGGCCTACATGCTGATCATCCGCGTGGCCATCCGCTGCCCCCTGATGCTGGTGTTCTCCTTCGTCATGGGCTTTGTGATGGGCGGCCGTCTGGCCATGCTCTTCCTGTTCACCATCCCGGTGCTGCTGATCGCCCTGCTGCTGGTCATCCGGGCCGCCACCCCCCTGTTCCGCCGGGTGTTCCGCAAGTACGACGCCCTGAACGACTCGGTGCAGGAAAACGTCCAGGCCATGCGGGTGGTCAAGAGCTACGTCCGTGAGGACTACGAGAAGAAAAAGTTCGCCGCTGCCGCCGAGGACGTCCAGAAGGACTTCACCAAGGCCGAGCGGATCATGGCCCTGAACGGCCCCATGATGCAGTTCTGCATCTACGTGGGCATGGTGTTCGTCATGTCCTACGGCTCCTACACCGTCATCACCACCCAGGGCCTGGACCTGAACGTGGGCCAGATGTCCTCCATGCTGACCTACAGCTTCCAGATCCTGATGAGCCTGATGATGCTGTCCATGGTGTTCGCCATGATCACCATGTCCCAGGAGTCGGCTGAGCGTATCGTGGAGGTGCTGGACGAGGAGAGCACCCTCCACAGCCCCGAAAACGCCCTGACCGAGGTGAAGGACGGCTCCATCGACTTTGACCACGTCAGCTTCAAGTATTCCAAGAAGGCCGAGCGCTTCGCCCTGTCCGACATCGACCTGCACATCAAGTCGGGCGAGGTGATCGGCATTCTGGGCGGCACCGGCTCGTCCAAGTCCAGCCTGATCCAGCTGATCCCCCGTCTGTACGACGTCACCGAGGGCAGCGTCAAGGTGGGCGGCGTGGACGTCCGCAAGTACGACCTGGAAACCCTGCGCAACCAGGTGGCCGTGGTGCTGCAGAAGAACGTCCTGTTCTCGGGCACCATCAAGGACAACCTGCGCTGGGGCAACCCCAACGCCACCGACGCCGAGATGGAGGAGGCCTGCCGCCTGGCCCAGGCCGACGAATTCATCCAGCTGTTCCCCGACAAGTACGACACCTGGATTGAGCAGGGCGGCTCCAACGTGTCGGGCGGCCAGAAGCAGCGTCTGTGCATCGCCCGGGCCCTGCTGAAGAAGCCCAAGATCCTAATTCTGGACGACTCCACCTCCGCCGTGGATACCCGCACCGACGCGCTGATCCGCCAGGGCTTCCGGGAGTTCATCCCCGAGACCACCAAGATCATCATCGCCCAGCGTGTGGCCAGCGTCCAGGACGCCGACCGCATCATCATGATGGAGGGCGGCCGCATCACCGCCATCGGCTCCCACGAGGAACTGATGCAGACCAATGCGGTCTACCGCGATATCTATACATCCCAGAACCGTGCATCGCAGAATCCGGCAGGAGGTGACAAGGATGCCGAATAACACCACCAGCACCGGGCGCGGCAAGCGCGCCCCCAAGGGCGTCGCTGCCCGCCTGATCCGCACCATCTTTTCGTTCTATCCGGTCCTGCTGCCCATCACCCTGTGCTGCATCCTGGTCAACGCCATCGTCAGCTCGCTGCCCTCGGTGTTCATGCAGAACGCCATCGCCGTGGTGGAGGCCACCTACCGCACCGGCGACTGGGCCTCGGCTTCGGGCACCATCTTCCGCCTGCTGACCATCCTGGTGTCCATGTATGTGGTCAGCCTGGCCGCCAGCTTCGCCTTCAACCAGCTGATGGCCATCATCACCCAGGGCACCCTGGCCAAACTCCGCGAAAAGATGTTTGACCACATGCAGGACCTGCCCATCCGCTATTTCGACACCCACAGCCACGGCGATATCATGAGTTTCTACACCAACGATATCGACACCCTGCGCCAGCTCATCAGCCAGAGCCTGCCCCAGCTGATGATTTCGGGCGTCACCCTGCTGAGCGTCTTCTGCATCATGATCTACTACAGCATCTGGCTGGCCCTGGTGGTGCTGTTCGGCGTCATCATTATGTTCTTCACCGCCCGCTACGTCAGCGGCCACTCCTCCAGCTACTTCCTCCAGCAGCAGATCACCATCGCCAAGACCGAGGGCTTCATGGAGGAGATGATGAGCGGCCAGAAGGTCATCAAGGTCTTCTGCCACGAGGACGGCGCCAAGGCCGACTTTGACAAGGTCAACGACGAGCTGTTCGAGAACAGCGAAAAGGCCAACCGCTACGCCAACATCCTGATGCCCCTGCTGGCCAACATGGGCAACGTGACCTATGTTCTGGTGGCCCTGGTGGGCGGCAGCCTGCTGCTGTGGGGCACCCCCAACCTGAGCCTGTCGGGCATGGCCCTGAGCATCAGCATCGTGGTGCCCTTCCTGAACATGACCAAGCAGTTCGCCGGCGCCATCGGCCAGGTGTCCAACCAGGTGAACATGGTGGTCATGGGCCTGGCCGGCGCCCACCGGATCTTTGCCCTGCTGGACGAGGAGCCCGAGGTGGACGAGGGCTACGTCACCCTGGTGAACGCCCGCGAGAAAGAGGACGGCACCCTGGAGGAATACCCCGAGCGGACCAACGTCTGGGCCTGGAAGCATCCCCACCACGACGGCACCATCACCTACACCCGCCTGCAGGGCGACGTGCGGTTCTATGACGTGGACTTCGGCTATGTGCCCGAAAAGACCGTCCTGCACGACATCTCCCTGTACGCCAAGCCGGGCCAGAAGGTGGCCTTTGTGGGCTCCACCGGCGCCGGCAAGACCACCATCACCAACCTGATCAACCGGTTCTACGACATCCAGGACGGCAAGATCCGTTACGACGGCATCAACATCCGCAAGATCAAGAAGGCCGACCTGCGCCACTCCCTGGGCATCGTGCTGCAGGACACCAACCTGTTCACCGGCACCGTCATGGAGAACATCCGCTACGGCAACCTGGACGCCCACGACGAGGAGTGCATCGCCGCCGCCAAGCTGGCGGGTGCGGATGACTTCATCCGCCGCCTGCCCGACGGCTACAACACCATGCTGACCGGCAACGGCGCCAACCTGTCCCAGGGCCAGCGCCAGCTGCTGGCCATTGCCCGGGCCGCCGTGGCGGACCCCCCGGTCATGATCATGGACGAGGCCACCAGCTCCATCGACACCCACACCGAGGCCATTGTCCAGCGCGGCATGGACGCCCTGATGAGCGGCCGTACCACCTTCGTCATCGCCCACCGTCTGTCCACCGTCCAGAACGCCGACGCCATCATGGTTCTGGACCACGGCCGGATCATCGAGCGCGGCACCCACGAACAGCTGATCGCCCTCAAGGGCACCTACTACCAGCTGTACACCGGCGCTCTGGAACTGGACTAATTCTCCTGTACAGGCATCCATATTCCCAAAGTCAAAGCGGCGTTTCCCGCAGCCTCACCGGCCGGGAAGCGCCGCTTTCCGTTTGTGTGCGGGCCCGCCTGGCCTGTGCTCTGCCCCGGGGCGGCATCGTCACCCCAGCAGCGCCCCCAGCCCATCCAGCAGCCAGGCAAACCCCGCCAGCCCTGCCGCAGCCAGAACCACCCCCAACCCGCACAGCAGGCATCCCAGACCGCTCCCCGGCCCGCCGGGATGCGGCCCGCCAGATTGTGGCCTGCCGGATTTCTGCGTCCGGTCAAACGCCTGCTTGTAGTGGGCGTAGCCCCGGGCGCCCTTGCCGTAAAACCCGAAATCCCAGTCCTTCATCCTGCCTTCCTCCTCCGCATGGGCGGCGCTCCGCCCCGTTCTGTCGGTTTGATTGTACCACAGGCCCGGTCCCTTTGGCAGGACTTTTTCCTCCCCTGCGGCTGCCGTCTCTGCCCATTTTCCGCCGCCGGGCCTCTCTCCTGTCCGCCCGGATGCCCCCGGTAAGGCTGCCCGCCTCTGCCGGTCAAGCAAATGCTTCATTTGCCAGGCAAACGCAAGCAAATCAAGCAAATGCTACTTTTGCTAAGCAAACGGTAGCAAATCAAGCTGTAACTGTTCCTGTAACTGTCCCTGTCCCTGTAACTGTAACTGTACATGTACATGTTCCTGTCTCTCTCATAGAGAGAGGCAAAAGACGCTGTGCGCCGGTGGCGGCACACACCGCCTTTTGCGAAGAGAGAGACGACTTCCACCGGTTTGGGATAGAACCCGATAACCAGCCCGGCCGGGAACCCCAAGGGCCCGTCCTGCTTGCAGGTCCCGCAGGAGCGGACGGGGGCACGGGGGACCATTGGAGGCCCGCCGGAAACCAAGGGCAGAGCGGGCAGGGGCTTTCCCGCCGGATATTTCCGGCAAAAAGCGGCAAAAGTCGGCAAAGGGCGGCAAAAGCGGCAAATGCCGGATTTGCCGCTTTGGTTTTCGGCAAAACCGGCTGTAACTGTCCCTGTAACTGTAACTGTACATGTACATGTTCCTGTCTCTCTCATAGAGAGAGGCAAAAGACGCTGTGCGCCGGTGGCGGCACACACCGCCTTTTGCGAAGAGAGACGACTTCCACCGGTTTGGGATAGGACCCGATAACCAGCCCCGCCGGGAACCCCAAGGGCCCGTCCTGCTTACAGGTCCCGCAGAAGCGGGCAGGGGCACGGGGCCATGGAGAGCCTGCGGGAACAGCCAGGGGCCGACAAGGCGGGGCCGGACAAAGCCGGGAGGGCGGCTTTTTGCGGCGCGGCAGGGCCGCAGGACGCACCGTGCAGCAGAAAGGAAAACGAGGCCCCTGGAAAGGTTTTGCCTCCCGGGCATAACTTTTCCCATCCAAACAACAAAAACCCCGCACAGAGGCTCTAAAGCCTCCATGCGGGGTTTTCAGTTGCGCCAGCAGGAGTCGAACCTGCGATGGGGGAGTCAAAGTCCCCTGCCTTACCGCTTGGCGATGGCGCATCGGACTGCACGGCGGTCCGCCAAAAGCGGGGCGCACCGTGCAGATAATTATTATACCGTGTCCGCCGGAGCGGACAAAAACCAGTCTGTGCGAAGCACATTCCTCTGGGTCAAATAACCGCCTTGGCGGTTATTATACCGTGTCCGCCAGAGCGGACAAAAACCAATCTGTGCGAAGCACATTCCTCTGGGTCAAATAACCGCCTTGGCGGTTATTATACCGTGTCTGCCAAAGCAGACAAAAACCAATCCGTGCAGAGCACGCACTTCTCGGTCCAATAACCGCTTTGGCGGTTATTATACCATGTCTGCCAAAGCAGACAAAAACCAACCCGTGCGAAGCACGCACTTCTCGGTCCAATAACCGCTTTGGCGGTTATTATAACATATTTGAGCACTCTGTGCAAGTGGGCCGGGGCGTTTGGCCCGGCATCACTCGATGAGGCCGTTGAGGAGGGTCAGGCACTTGCGGCTGTGGAGCTTGCGGATGGCCTTGGCCTCGATCTGGCGGACACGCTCACGGGTGACGCCAAAGTCGCGGCCCACTTCCTCCAGGGTGCGGGGACGGCCGTCGTCCAGGCCGAAGCGCAGGCGGATGACCTTCTCCTCGCGGGGGGTCAGGCTCTTGAGGGCCAGGTTGATCTGCTGGGCCACCATGGCGCGGTCAGCGGCCTTGCCGGGGGCCTCGGCGTTCTCGTCGGCCACGAAATCGCCCAGGGAGGAGTCCTCCTCCTCACCCACCGGGCTCTCCAGGCTGGCGGGCTCCTGCGCCATCCGCTGAATCTCCCGGACGCGCTCCACCGTCATGTCCATGGCCTTGGCCAGTTCCTCGGCGGTGGGCTCGTGGCCGTTCTGGTACACCAGCTGGCTGGTGGCCTGGCGCATCCGGTTGATGGTCTCCACCATGTGCACCGGGATGCGGATGGTGCGGGCCTGGTCCGCGATGGCGCGGGTGATGGCCTGGCGAATCCACCAGGTGGCGTAGGTGGAGAACCGGAAGCCGCGGGCGCAGTCAAACTTTTCGGCGGCCTTGATCAGGCCGATGTTGCCCTCCTGAATCAGGTCCAGGAACGCCAGGTTATGGCCCACATGCTTCTTGGCGATGGACACCACCAGACGCAGGTTGGCCTCGCTGAGGCTGCGGCGGGCGTTCAGGCCGTCCTGACGGGCCTTCATCAGCTCTTCCCGGCGCTCGTCGGTCAGGGGGCCGTCCTCGACGGCCTCCATGGCTTCCTTCACCTCGGCGGCCTCCTCGGCGGATTCCTCCGGGTTCTCTTTATCCTTGCGGTCCTCGGGGTCCAGATCCTCCTCCGGCTCCTCGTAGTCGGGGGAGTTCTCGTCCTCCTCAAACGAGAACCGGGCGGTGTTGCGCTTGATGTAATCGGGACGGTTGTACTTGCGGCGGTCGGCCTGCAGGATGCGGGCCGCCTCGGCGCCGGCATGAATCCGGCGGCTCAGCTCCACCTCCTGCTCCGCCGACAACAGCGGAATCTGGCCGATCTGCTTTAAGTAATTCTTGACGGGGTCGTCCAGCAGCTCATCCATCGCCGCCTTCAGGTCGGCGGGATTCTCCTCCAGACGGTCCTCCTCGGGCTCGTCGTAGTCGTCGTTGGCGCTGTTCTCGGCGCTCTCCACCTCTGCCAGGATGCCGTCCACGTCCAGGGATGCCTCGTTCTCCTGGATCTTGATCCCCCGTTCCTCCAGAATGGTGTACAGGCTCTCGGTGTCCAGGCCGCATTCCTGCGCCAGTGCGCGCACTTCGTCCGCGTTGACGGTCCCCTCGTTGGCGCCTTTGCGCAGCATCTCTTTTAAGGTCATGCCCATATTTCTCTCTCCTTTTTGCTCCAGAGGTCAGGCGGCGGGACGGTTCAAATCACCAGCCCGCCATTTACGCCGAACACCTGCCCCGTGATATACCCGGCCTCTTCCCCTGCCAGGAACAGCAGGGCCCGGGCCACCTCCTCTGCGCTGCCCAGGCGGCCCACCGGGGTTTCTTCCGCCAGGGCCTCCCGGTCCGCATCGGTAAAAGACGCCATCATATCGGTGTCGATGACGCCGGGGGCCACACAGTTGGCCGTGATGCCGCTGGGCCCCTCCTCCCGGGCCAGGGCTTTGGTCAGGCCGATCAGGCCGGCCTTGGCCGCCGAATAATGGACCTCGCAGCTGCCGCCAGTCTGGCCCCACATGCTGCTCACCGTGAGAATCCGCCCCCACTTGCGGCGGATCATCCCGGGCAGCGCCAGCTGGCACAGGTGGAAGGCACCGGTCAGGTTGACGTCCAGCATACGCTGCCACTCGTCGGGGGTGATGTCGGTGAAGAGCTTCTGCTGGGCGATGCCGGCGTTGCAGACCAGAATGTCCACATGGCCCAGGGCCGCGGCGGCCGCGGCAAACGCCGCCTCACAGGCCGAACGGCTGGCCACGTCGCACTGGAGGGCAATGCAGCCGGGCAGGCTGGCCTCCAGGGCTGCGGCGGCCTGGGTGTTGGTGTGGTAGAGCACCGCCACCCGATACCCCGCCTGATAAAAGGCGCGGGCTGCCGCTGCGCCGATGCCCCGGTCGCCCCCCGAGATCAACACCCCGCGGGCGGGGGTATGGCAGGGCTGCGGGGCGGAAGGTTCCGCCGCCGGCCGGGCCGGTGCGGGACGGGGCTCCGATGCAGTCGCTGCAGGGGGCTCCTCCACAGGCAGTTCAGGCGGCTCGGCTGCAGCCGGAGCCTCTGCGGCGGGAGCTTTTTCCTGCTCCGGCGCAAAGGACGCAGGCACGTCCTGTTTGGGCTGCGGGGCCGGTGCGGGTGGTTCCAGCTCAAAAGTCAGCTCAAATTCGTCTTCGTGCATAGGCTGTTTCTCCTGAAAGGTCGTTGGATACCCTGCCGCCCGCCGCCGCGCCGCCAATACTTTCCCTGCCGGAATCGCCGGCACTGCGGCATTTTTGGGCAAAAAAGCGGGCATTTTCTGCAAAATACCATCGTATATTATACACCACCGGCGCGAAAAAGGGAAGTGTCTGGCGGAAAATATTTTTTTCGGGGGCTTTCAGGGACGGCCGGGCGGGGTCCAGCGGGGCTTTTTGCCCCGTTCGGCCCGCAGCCGGGCAAAGAACGCGGCCAGCAGTTCCCCGGCCTCCTCGGCCCGCAGGCCCTTTTCCACCACCGGATGATGGTTGAAGGGCAGCGCGAACAAATCGGTCACCGACCCGCAGCACCCGGCCTTGGTATCGGCGGCGCCATACACCACCCGACGGAGCCGGCTGTTGATGATGGCCCCGGCGCACATGGGGCAGGGTTCCAGGGTGACGAACAGCTCGCACTCCCACAGCCGCCAGCCGCCCAGGGCCTTGCAGGCGGCGTCGATGGCCAGCAGTTCGGCGTGATGGGTGGCGTTGCGCTGGGTTTCCCGGGTATTATGGGCCGCCGCCACGATTTCGCCCCGGCGGACGATCACCGCACCCACCGGCACCTCTCCCAGTTCCGCCGCCTTTCTGGCTTCCTCCAGGGCAGCGCCCATCCATTCATAGTCACCCATTGGGGGCCTCTCCTTTCTTTATGATACAAAAACGGCGCTGATGCGCCACATCTACAGTTTGGCACAACAAGCGCCGCGACAAACATATACACCATGTCCTGCGGACGAAGGCGGCAGGATGCCGGTTTACCTTAGGTGCTCTCTTGCTTTTCGGCTTTGTTCGCTCCGCAGGGGCCGCCATGCAAATTTTCAAGCGGACCGCGTCCGGCACAGAAAATTGGAGCAGCTGCGACCCAAAGGAGGGAGGGTTCTTTTGTGCTTTGCCGCCCTGCCGCTAACGACTTCTTTCTTTTACCTTTTGATCGCTGCGCTAGGCCCAGAGGGAGAGGGAGGGGGTTTCGACTCCCCCTCCCTACCTCCGGGTTGCCGTTACCCAAATTTTCAGCGCGGGCCGCTGCCCGCTTGAAAATTTGGACGGCTGCCCCTGCTCCGCCTCGGCTGTTTCTGCCGCAGGCAGCGCCTCGGCTTCGCAGCCTCTGGACTCCCTACCCACCCTAACGACCAGGGCAGCTTTGGCCCGGCGCGTCCAGTGGACGAAACAGCCGGGCCGAAGCTGGCGCAGCGCTCCGGTTTTTGCAAGCGCCCTCCGCGGCGCGCCGCAAAAATCGGCTAAGCGCAAGAGGACTGACTCCTGGACCCACATGCCCGCCTTGGCGGGCTGGCGGTTCGGTGAGTCTTTGGGTGCTGTGGGGCGCAGACTTTGAAATTGCAAGGTAATCCCCTTTTATGATCTAAACCCACCCAACCGCCCAATAGCGGAACCCCTGCGGCCTGTGGCCGCGCCCCCTAACAGGGGCTCTAAACTTTTAACTTTCTTTTTCAGAGAATCAGGTCAAAACGGGCTTTGCATCGTACCCGGGCACAGCCCGGACGTCGAGTGAGCGCGGCAGAGTGTGCCGCCGGCTGGGCCTCATAAAGAGCGGCCAGAGTTCATGGTACCCAGTGAAAAGCTTTTTGGTTCCTTTTTCTCGAAAAAGGAACTTGCCGACTTTTCTTCCAGAAAAGTCGGTCAGGCGACGGCTTCCATGGTGAGGCGGCCAAGGAGAAGAACCAGGACCACCATCATCATGGGACGGATCACCTTGGCGCCGCCCTTGAGGGCCAGACGGGACCCGATGAGGTTCCCCACAATGCCGCTGATGGCGCAGGGAATGGCGATGTGGAACACCACCAGCCCCGAAGCCAGATAGGTCACCAGGCTGGCGTAGTTGCTGGCCAGGTTCAGGACCTTGGCGTTGCCGCTGGCCCGCCGCATATCAAACCCCATGATGGTGCTGAACGCAATGATGGCAAAGGTCCCGGTTCCCGGGCCAAACAGGCCGTCGTAACACCCGATGCCCACGCCGATGGCCAGGGCCTGGACCGCCCGCAGCCGGGTCAGGGCGCAGTCGCCGCAATCCCGGTCGGGGGCCTTCCACTGGGTCAGGATGATGACCGCCGCCACCGGCAGGATGCACAGCATCATCAGCCGCAGTGCCCCGTCACTGAGCCAGACTGCAATGTGGCTGCCGGCGGCGCTGCCCACAAAGCTGCCGGCCGCCGCCAGCAATCCCACCTTCACGTCCAGAGCGCCGCTGCGCAGGAACTTGCCGGTGGCAAAGGTGGTGCCGCAGGCGGCGCTGAACTTGTTGGTGCCGTAAGTATAGTGGACCGGCAGCCCCGCAAACAGGTAGGCCGGCAGGCTGATGAGTCCGCCGCCGCCCGCCGCCGAGTCCACAATCCCCGCAAAACCCGTCATGCAGATCAGAAAAAGCAGCATGGGGCCGCTTACCGTGATTTCTCCCATAAAATGTTTCCCCTCTCGTTTTTACCTTCCCTTACAGCCACAGCCGGCCCTCACAGGCCAGCACCTGGTCCAGGATCATCCGGCTCACCTTCGCACCGTATACCATGGCGGGGTGAGCGTTGTATTCAATGATGTCGTCAAAATTTTTATTCATCAGGACGATGACGTACTCCCCGTAGGGGGTGTGGACGATGCCGCCGTCGTTGCGGCATGCGTTCATGCTGCCGCTCTTGCTGGCCACCCAGATCAGCTCCTCCTCCCCGGTCTCCTCGCAGTCCAGGTAGTAGGGCGGGAAATTCCCGGTCAGCATGGTGTTGTAGTGCTGGGACCGGAAGATGGCCAGCATGTCGGCGCTGGCCTCCCGGCTCACCAGGGTCCCGCGGGCCACCCGGGCGAATAGGCCCGCATAATCCCGGGGTGTGGTGGTGCCCAGCTTGTCGTACCGGTCAAAGTGGAGGGGGTTGTGGAGCACCGTATGCTCAAACCCCAGCTCCTGAATGCACCGGTTGATCTCCTCCAGGCCCAGGTAGTCAATGATCATGTTGGTGGCGATGTTGTCCGAACAAATAATCATCATGGTGGCGGCGTCCTTCACCTTGAGGGCCGCCCCCACTCCCAGGGCCCGCAGCATCCCCGAGCCGTCCACAAAGTGTTCCGGCCGGTAGGTGACGGTGTCCTCCAGGCTGGCCTTGCCCCGGCTGGCCTGCAGGTACAAAGCCGCCAGGATATACGCCTTGATGGTGGAGGCCGTCTCAAAGGGTTCGTCGGCCCCCATCTCCACCGTATGGCCCTGCAGGTCGTCCACAAAGACGCTCATCTGGCCATGATAGGAATAGAGTTCCGCCGCAATCCGCTTTTCCAGGGTCATGTTCTGATCCATCTTGTATCATTCCTCGTCTGTTTTTCAGTTTGTAAATTTTATCCGTGTCCAACCGGTAGAATTCCGCCCGGATATTGCGCTCCGGTCACAGATTTTCCTCAAAGAACCGCCGGGCGTTGCGCCAGAAGATCCCTTCCACCTCGTCCTCGGTGAAGCCTTCTTTCCGCAGGGCGTCGGCCAGCAGGGGCATTTTGGCGCAGCTGTCCAGTTCCAGCGGCCCGCCGATGCCGTCAAAGTCGCTGCCCAGGGCGATCATCTGCACCCCGCCCACCTGCTTGAAGTGGGCCGCGTGTTTGGCGATGAGGGCGGCGGTGCTGCGGCAGAGAGCCGGGTCGGGCTGGTCGTCCAGGAAGGCGGTGCAGTAGTTCAGACCCGCGATGCAGCCCCGTTCGGCCATGGCCCGGATCATCTCGTCGGTGAGGTTGCGGCAGTGGGGGGCCAGCGCCCGGCAGTTGGAATGGCTGGCCGCAAAGGGCCGGGTGCTGTGTTCCACCACGTCCCAGAACCCCCGGTCGGACAGGTGGCTCACGTCCACAATCATGCGGAGCCGCTCCATCTCGGCCAGGAAGGCCAGGCCGGTGTCGGTGAGGCCGTGGTGGGCGTCGGGCGGGCAGGGCCACAGCTGGGGCCCCTCCGCCTTGACGTTGGAGGCCGCCAGCTGGTTGTCGTAGTTCCAGGTGAGGGTCATCATCCGGACCCCCAGCTCATACAGCCGCCGCAGAACCCCCAGGCTCCCCTTGCAGCAGCCGCCCTCCTCCACCGTCAGCAGGGCGCTGATCTTTCCGGCGGCGGCGTTGCGGGCGATGTCGGCGGCAGTGTACACCGGGGCGATCCGGTCGGGATAGGCCGCCATGATCCGCTTGAAGATGTCGATTTCTTCCAGGGCGGTGACCAGAGGGTCCTCCCCCGACCCCAGGTTCACAAAGGCCGCCAGGCACTGGAGCATATAGTCCCCGGCCTCCAGCCGGGTCAGGTCGATGTGGAGGTCGTTGTGTTCAAAATTCGCCGGCCGGCCTTCCTTTTCGGCGTGGCGCAGCTCGCTGAGGGTATCGCAGTGCAGATCCCATACTTTCATGGTGGGCGTCTCCCCTTTCACCGTTCAAAATATCGTGCCCACGGCTGTGAGCTTCCGGTCCAGATCCTCCCGGTAGAGGGGGCTGGCCGGGTCCAGGCTGTTGTACACCACCCCGCCGCTGGCCGCCGCCCCGGTGGAGTGGATGTACAGCCCCTCCCCCAGATAGAGGGCCACATGGCCGGGGAAATACAGGGTGTCTCCCGGCTGCATGGCGGCGCGGGGAATCTCCCGCACCGGCCAGCCCGGCTTGATGCTGGCGTTGCGGTAGATGAGGACCCCGTTCTGCATATAGACGTTGCTCACCAGGCCCGAGCAGTCCACCCCGGCCCCGGCCTTGCCGCCCCAGCGGTACTGGGCCCCCAGATACTTCCGGGCCGTCTCGCAGACCGCCCGGCGGAAGGCCCCTTCGTTCCCGCCGTGCCACCGGTCCAGCGCCCGCTGGACCAGCTGGCCGGGCTGAACGCCCAGAGCCTGGGCCAAAGCGTCGTCAAAGGGCAGGCCCTCCCGCTGGGTAAAGACGGCGTCCTCCTCCCAGGCCAGGGGTTCCAGAGACTGGTTCCAGGCCCAGGCGGGCCGGCCGTCCGCCAGCAGAACCCGGGTCCAGCCCTCCACCGGCTCCCCTTCGGGGGCCAGGCGGAGCCGGCTGCCCCGGCCCACCGTCAAAAGCCGGACCCCTGCCACTTTGGGGCAGGTCAGCAGGTCGGTCTCCCGGGCCGCCATCACCGACGGCGCGGACAGATAGGCCCGCAGCTGTTCCCCGGTCAGGAACAGCAGGTCTTCCCGGTCCACATAGCCGGGATAGCCGTAAAAGGTGCAGACCCGGACCATTCCCTCCCCGTCCGGGTGGTCCACCACCTGGCAGCTCTGGCCGTAGAAGCCCTCGTCCCCGATGGCGGACAGCAGCTGCCCGTCCTCGCCCGGACGGGTTTTCTCCGGCAGGTCGTAAATGGTGGCCGCCGGGCGGATAAACAGCGCGTATTGCACAGTGCAGCCCTCCTTTGTTTCACTCGGTCTATCATTGTAGCATCACGGGGCGAAAAATGCAACAAAACCGCGGACTTTCCCCTCTTGGGCCCCCGGCGGGGCCGCTTGACATCCGCCGCCGCTGCGCTATAATGAAAAAGCTGTGGCGCAATCATTGACATATCAACCATTGACACATCAAGAAAGGAGCCTTTTCTATGGAAAACGGCTTTCACATGCTGCTGTACCGGGCGTTCCACGCCCAGCGCGCCTGGCTGCGGCCGCGCCGCGCCGCCCTGGGCCTGGGCCCCGGCCAGCCCAAGCTGATCTGTTATCTGGCCCGGGAGGGTCCCTGCAGCCAGAAACATCTGGCCTGTTACTTTGAGGTGGACCCGGCGGCGGTCTGCCGGATGCTGGACTCGCTGGAAAAAGGCGGGTTCATCACCCGCCGGGTGGACCAGAACGACCGCCGCACCGGCATCGTCCAGCTGACCGAGGCGGGCCGGGCCGCCGCCGACGCCTGGCAGGAGGACTGCCAGGCCATGGAACAGCAGATGCTGCGGGGCTTTTCGGACCAGGAGGCCCGGCAGTTTGCCGACTACCTGCGCCGGGCCCGGGAAAATCTGCGGGCCGCACCGGCCCCCAAGGAGGAAACGCCGTGAAGGATTTGAAACGCCTGCTTCAATACATGGGCCCCTACCGCCGGGACATGGCCCTGGGGATGCTGCTGGTGGTGATCGAGAGCGCCTTTGAGATGTTCATTCCCATTCTCATGAGCCAGATCATCGACGCAGGGGTGGCCCAGCGGGATGTGGCCGTCATCCTGCGGATCGGCCTGGAGATGGCCGCCTGCGCCCTGCTGGCCCTCATCACCGGCCTGCTGTACGCCAAATACGCCGCCCGGGCCTCCTACGGCTTCGGCGCCCGGATCCGTCAGGCCCAATACGCCAAAGTCCAGGCCTACGCCTTCGGCAACCTGGACCACTTTGAGACCTCTTCCCTCATCACCCGGATGACCACCGACGTGTCGGTGGTGCAGAACGCCATCAACGGCGGATTCCGGCCCATGGTGCGGGGCCCCGCCATGCTGGTGCTGGGTGTGGCTTTGTCCTTCTATATGAGCCCCCGGCTGGCGGTGGTGTTCTTTGTCTGCGCCCCCATTCTGGGGCTGGTGCTGGTGTTGGTGGTGCGGCGGATCGCCCCCATGTACACCCGGCTCCAGCAGGCCATGGACCACCTGAACACGGTGGTGCAGGAATGCCTCACCGCCATCCGGGCGGTGAAAGCCTTTGTCCGGGGCCAGTACGAGGAGGAAAAGTTCTGCCAGGTCAACACCGAACTGATGAACGTGAGCCTCTCCACCTTCCGCACGGCGGTGCTCAATCTTCCGGCCTTCCAGCTGACCATGTACGCCGCCATGGTGATGATCCTGTGGTTCGGCGGGCAGATGATTCTGGCCGGGACCCTGACGGTGGGCCGCCTCACCAGCTTCCTCAGCTATGTGCTGCAGGTGATGAACTCCCTGATGATGATTTCCAACGTGTTTTTGCTGATGACCCGTTCCCTGGCCAGCGCCCACCGGATCGCCGAGGTGCTGGACGAGGAGGTGGAGCTCACCTCCCCCCAAGACGCCGTGAAGGAGATCCCCGACGGGGGCGTGGTCTTTGAGAACGTCTCTTTCAAATACCACCCCGACGCCGCCGAGTACGCCCTGGCGGGGATCAACCTGACCATCCGGCCGGGGCAGACGGTGGGGATTCTGGGCGGCACCGGCTCGGCCAAGTCCACCCTGGTGCAGCTGATTCCCCGGCTGTACGACGCCACCGAGGGCCGGGTGCTGGTGGGCGGACAGGACGTCCGCCGCTACGACCTGACCGCCCTGCGGGACGCCGTGGGCATCGTCTTACAGAAAAACGTGCTGTTTTCGGGGACGGTGCGGGACAACCTGAAATGGGGCAATCCCGACGCCGACGACGAGACCCTGTGGGCCGCCTGCCGGGCCGCCCAGGCGGAGGAATTTCTCCGCCGGATGCCCGGGGGCCTGGATGCCGACCTGGGCCAGGGCGGCGTCAACGTGTCGGGCGGCCAGAAACAGCGCCTGTGCATCGCCCGCACCCTGCTGAAAAAGCCCAAGATCCTGATTTTTGACGACTCGGTCAGCGCGGTGGACACCGCCACCGAGGCCAAAATCCGCAAAGCCCTCAGCGACCTGACCGGCGTCACCAAAATCATCATCGCCCAGCGGGTCACCTCGGTGATGGGCACCGACCAGATCGTGGTGCTGGAGGACGGGCAGATTCATGCTGTGGGCACCCACAGCCAGCTGCTGGCCTCCGACCCCATCTACCAGGAAATCTATCACTCTCAGATGAAAGGAGGCGGCGCGGATGCCGGCACGGCAGATCACGGGTAAAAAGCCCAAGAACTTCTGGCGCACCCTGAAAACCCTGCTGTCCTACATGGGGCAGCACAAATTCCTGTTTCTTGCGGTGGCGGTGCTGGTGACCATCAGCGCCCTGGGCAACCTGCTGGGCACCTATATGATCCGCCCGGTGGTGAACAGCGTGGGCGCCGGGGACGCCGGCGCCCTGGCCCGGGGGGTGCTGCTCACCGCCCTCATCTGCGGCATAGGCGCTCTGGCCGCCTTTGGCTACACCCAGACCATGGTCTACGCCGCCCAGAAAGTCCTGTACGACATCCGGCGGGACCTGTTCGCCCACATCCAGTCCCTGCCCCTGCGGTTCTTTGACACCCAGCTCCACGGGGACATCATGAGCTATTTCACCAACGACGTGGACACGGTGGCCGACGCGCTGAACAACAGTTTCGCCATGACCATCCAGAGCTTCATCCAGATGACCGGCACCCTGGTGATGCTGTTTGTGCTGAACTGGCGGCTGTCCCTGATTGTGGTGGTGGGCTACGCGGCCATGTTCCTGTACATCCGGTTCAGCGCCAAACGCAGCACCTCCTACTACACCACCCAGCAGGCGGCCCTGGGGGACGTCAACGGCTACATCGAGGAGATGGTCAGCGGCCAGAAGGTGGTGAAGGTGTTCAACCACGAGCCGGAAAACCTCCGGATCTTCGGGGAGAAAAACGAGACCCTCCGCAAGGCCGGCACCGGCGCCCAGAGCTACGCCGCCACCATGGTGCCGGCGGTGGTGAGCATCTCCTATATCAACTACGCCGTGGTGGCGGTGGTGGGCGGCCTGATGGTATTGAACGGCATGACCGACATCGGCAGCCTGTCCAGCTATCTGGTGTTTGTCCGCCAGGCCGCCATGCCCATCAACCAGTTCACCCAGCAGAGCAATTTCCTGCTGGCGGCCATGGCGGGCGCCGAGCGGATTTTTGAGGCCATGCGGCTGGACCCCGAGGTGGACGAGGGGAAAATCCGTCTGGTGAACGTCCGGGAGAAGGACGGCGTCCTCACCGCCTGCGACCAAAAGACGGGGCTGTGGGCCTGGCAGAAGCCGGACGGCGAACTGGTGCCCCTGCGGGGGGATGTGCGGTTCCACGATGTGAGTTTCGGCTATGAGCCGGGCCATCCCATCCTGAAAAACGTCAGCCTCTACGCAAAGCCGGGCCAGAAGATCGCCTTTGTGGGCTCCACCGGCGCCGGCAAGACCACCATCACCAACCTGATCAACCGGTTCTATGACATCGACGCCGGCAGCGTCACCTACGACGGCATCGACGTGCGGGACATCTCCAAGGATTCCCTCCGCCGGTCTTTGGGCATCGTCCTGCAGGACACCCACCTGTTCACCGGCACCATCGCCGACAACATCCGTTTCGGCAAGCTGGACGCCACCCGGGAGGAGATCATCCGGGCGGCCAAGGTGGCCAACGCCGACTCCTTCATCCGCCGCCTGCCCCAGGGCTACGACACCCGCATCACCTCGGACGGTGCCAGCCTGTCCCAGGGCCAGCGGCAGCTGCTGGCCATCGCCCGGGCGGCGGTGGCCGACCCGCCGGTGCTGATTCTGGACGAGGCCACCAGTTCCATCGACACCCGCACCGAGTCCCTGATCGAAAAGGGCATGGACCAGCTGATGGAGGGCCGCACCGTCTTTGTGATCGCCCACCGCCTGTCCACCGTCCGCAATGCCAACGCCATCATGGTGCTGGAACAGGGCCAGATTGTGGAGCGGGGCGACCACGATGCCCTGCTGGCCCAGAAGGGCGAATACTACCAGCTCTACAACGGCATGTTTGAGTTGTCCTGACCTTAATACGCCAAAGCGCCCGCCTCCGTAAAACCGGGGACGGGCGCTTTTGTTTTCGGGCCGACACGAAGCCCCCCGCAGAGGCGTGCACTCTCTGCGGGGGGCTTCGGGCTAAGAGGAAAGACAGCCGGCGCGGCCGGACCGGTCCACGCAGTCAGGGCGCAGGCTGGCGGAGATGGCGTGCATCAGCCCCGGCGCTGGACGTAATAGGCGTATGCGCCGATGAGGTTGGCGTCGTTGTAGTACTTGCAGGTGACCACCTGGGCCTCGGGCATCCCGTAGATGGCGGCCATCCGGTGGAGCTGGTCCAGGTTTTTCTGGAGGGATTCCATCAGCTTGGGCTGCTGGGAGATTCCGCCGCCGATGACCACCCGCTCGGGGTCATAGATCAGCTGCAGATTGCGGATCATCACCGCCAGCTGGGCGGTGAACCGGTCCAGGGCCATGCAGACGGCGGGGTCCCCCTCGTTCACCCAGCGGAACACGTCCTCGCCGTTGATGGAGGCGGGGTCCACCCCTTTGGCGTAGGCGGCGGTGGTAATCAGCTTGCTGCTGCCGTTGAGGCCGCACCAGGTGTGCTCGATGGTCTCCACGTGCTCGTCCATGCTGATGGTGCTGAACTCACCCGCCGAGAAGTGCTTGCCCATACGGACCTTGCCGTCCTGGATCAGGGCGCCGCCGATGCCGGTGCCCAGCACAATCACCACACCGTCGGCGCAGCCGGCCAGGGAGCCCCAGGAGGCCTCCGCCAGGGCGGCGGCCTTGGCGTCGTTCATCACCGTCACCGGCACGCCGCAGCGGGCTTCCAGCTCCTGCACCAGCGGGAAATCCAGGCCCAGTTCCAGGGCGCCGGTGGTCTTGCAGATGCCGGCCTCGCTGTCGATGATGCCGGGATAGGAGATGGCGATGCCCTCCACCTGGCCCCGGAACTGCTCATAAATCCCCGCCATGGCGTCCAGATGGGCGCTGCGGGAGCCGTGGGGCGAGGGGACCTTGCCGTGATGGGTCAGGTTCCGGTCCGAATCAATCAGCGCGTATTTGATGGAGCTGCCGCCCACATCCAATGTAAGACAAATCCCTGCCATGGTGTCCCTCTCTCAATCGTTGCTCAGGTCCTCGCCGTTGGTGGCGATGACCTTCTTGTACCAGTAGAAGCTCTTTTTCCGGCTGCGGGCCAGGGTGCCGGTGCGGTCGTTGTGCTTGTCCACGTAGATGAAGCCGTAGCGCTTGTCCATCTCGCCGGTGCCGGCGCTGACCAGGTCAATACAGCCCCAGGGGGTGTAGCCCATCAGGTTGACGCCGTCCTCTTCCACCGCCTTCTTCATCTCGGCGATGTGCTGCTGGAAGTAGGCGATGCGGTAGTCGTCCTGGATGGAGCCATCGGGCAGGACGGTGTCGTAGGCGCCCAGGCCGTTCTCCACGATGAACAGGGGCTGGGTGTAGCGGTCGGTCATCCAGTTCAGGGCGTAGCGCAGGCCCACCGGGTCGATCTGCCAGCCCCAGTCCGAAGCCTGGACGAAGGGATTCCGGGTCAGGTCGGTGCTCTCGCGGTAGTCGTAGGCGGGGTTGTCGTCCTTGTGCTGGATGGCAAAGGTCATGTAATAGCTGAAGCCGATGTAATCCACACAGCCTTCCTTCAGGATGGCCAGGTCCTGGTCGGTGACGTCCATCTGATAGCCCTTGCGCTCCCAGTGCTTGAGGATGTTGGGAGGATAGAAGCCCTTGGCGTGGACGTCCATGTAGTAGAAGCGGCGCTGCATGGCCCGCTCGGCCATCATGACGTCCTCGGGCTTGCAGGTGGCGGGATAGATGGGGGTCATGGCGATCATGCAGCCGATCTGGAAGTCGGGGTTGATCTCATGGCCCACCTTCACGGCCTCGGCGCTGGCCACCAGCTCATAGTGGGCGGCCTGGTACATCAGGTACTCGTGGTCCTCGCCGGGCTTGCAGATGAAGCCGGAGTTGAAGTACATGCTGTTGTCGTGGCTGAAGTTGGCCTGGTTGTTGATCTCGTTGAAGGTCATCCAGTACTTGACCTTGTCCTTGTACCGCTCAAAGCAGGTGCGGGCGAACCGGACAAAGAACTCGATCATTTTGCGGCTGCGCCAGGAGCCGTACACCTCGGTCAGGTGGAGGGGCATCTCGAAGTGGCTGAGGGTGACCACCGGCTCAATGCCGTACTTATGGCACTCGTCAAAGAGATCGTCGTAGAACTTCAGGCCCTCCTCGTTGGGGGTCAGTTCGTCGCCGTTGGGGAAGATGCGGGTCCAGGCGATGGAGGTGCGGAAGCACTTGAAGCCCATCTCGGCAAAGAGGGCGATGTCCTCCTTGTAGCGGTGGTAGAAGTCGATGGCCTCGTGGTTGGGGTAGAACTCCCCTTCCTGGATGCCGTCGGTGACGCGGCGGGGGGTGTGGACGTCGCCGGCGGTGACCACGTCCACAATGCTCAGGCCCTTGCCGCCTTCACGGTAAGCGCCTTCCAGCTGGTGGGCGGCCACGGCGCCGCCCCACAGAAAATCCTTGCTAAAGCTCATAACGATACGCTCCTGTTGTTGAAGACCCGTCCCCTGGTACGCCGAAAGCCCTGTCCTTCCAAATGGTGTTTCGGCGGGGGCAAAGCTTACTTCTTGCCAGCCAGCTTGAGAGCGAACTCCACGACCTTCTTGCCGTTCATGGTGCCGTAGTCCACCATGGGGATCACGTCCACGGGCACGCCCTTGGGCTCGCAGATCTTCTTGGCGTCGGCCAGCTTGTAGCGGATCTGGGGGCCCAGCAGAGCCACGTCGATGCCGTCGGTCTCCTCGCGCATCTTGGTCTCGCCGGCGGCCTCGATGTCGGCCTCAATGCCCATTTCCTTGGCGGCGGCGCGCATCTTGGTGACCAGCAGGCTGGTGGACATACCGGCGGCGCAGAACAGACGAATCTTAAACATAGAACACACTCTCCTTATCTTCTTCTCAAAGGTAAACCTTTTGCCAGACAGGTTCAGCCGGCCATCTTCTTGTACACTTCGATGAACTTCTCGGCCAGATCAATGACCACCATGGCGGTCATCAGGTGATCCTGGCCGTGGCACATCAGCAGACTCATCGGCACCGCATCGCCGTTGATCTCCTTCTGCACCAGCTCGGTCTGGAAGTTGTGGGCCGCGTTGATGGTGTCGCGGGCGGCTGCGATCTTGGCGACAGCCTCCTCGAACTGGCCCTGCTCGGCCAGGCCGATGGCCTCCATGGCCAGGCTGCGGGCTTCGCCGCTGTTCACCACCAGATTCATTACGATGGCATCGGTGAGATTCTCGTCCATTGCACGTTTCTCCTTTCTGTTTTTTGTTTTTTGTGGACCTTGGCGGGGCGCCCGGCCCCGCTTGCTGAAGCCAGTATAATCCGTTTTTTGCCCTTGTCATCGTTTTTCAGGGCAAAAATAACCGGTCAACCCCAAGATAACTTGTTTTTGAACGGCAACGATTCGTTTTTTCTTTTGTGCAATGTCTGCAATTTCACTCCCTGCCGTTCGATACTTTTGACCAATTTCTTCACAGCCTGTTTTTTGGGCGGGCGGTTTTGTTTTTGTTCCGGTGCATAAAAAAACACCCCGGGGCTCCGGGGTGGCGGGTGTGTTTTCAGGTTGCGGGCAGCACGGCCAGGCCGGAAGCGCCGTCCTGATCGGGCCGGGCCTGGTACATCCGGCGGCCGATCATCTCCAGCAGGCAGAGCACCGGCGCCTGGCAGGTGAGCTGAAAGTATCCGTCCACCCGCACGTCGGCCATATAATAGTTGAGGTTCAGATCGCTGATCTGGGCCAGAGTGCAGCTGGCGCTGTTGGTGAGGGAGATGAGGGTACAGCCCCGCTCCTTGAGCTGGCGGGCCATGTCGATGACCTGGCGGGTCTCCCCCGACACCGACAGGGCGATGACCACCACGCTGTCAAAGCGGGCCTGGGTGGTCATGCAGGTATTGATGGGGGTGAAGGGGTCGTCGATGAAGGTGGCGAAATACCCCACGTTGCACAGGTACCGGGCGCCGTACTGGGCCAGGATGCTGCTGGTGCCCACCCCGATGAACAGGATGTGGCCCGCGCCGCGAAGCAGCTGGACCGCCCGGTCCACCTGGCTCTGGATGGCGGGGGAGGACAGCCGCACCAGGAAATCCTGCAGCGCGGCGATGTCCAGGTCGGCCACATCCTTTTTGTCCTGCAGCAGCTCCTGTTTGAGCTGGAGCTTGAACTCGGTGTATCCGTCGCAGCCGAACTTTTTGCACATATGCAGCACCGTGGTGGTGGAAACATGCGCCTGGGCCGCCAGCTCCCGGATCTTCATGTAGATGACTTTTTCGCGGTTTTTGGTGACGTAGTTGTAGACGGCCATTTCCAGCGCGTTCAGGCTCTGGATTTCTTCGTGGGAAAACAACAGTCCTCGACCCCCTCGCCCCGCGGGCGCCCCGCCCCCGGGTCATTTTTACACCCATTGGGTAGATTTCGAAACATTTTTCTGTTTCATTTTAACATAACCGCCCTGTTTTGACAACCGCCCTACTTTTCTCCGATCCAGATGGTGACGGTCAAACCGTGGGGAGAGGTGTTGGAGAAGGACAGGCGGCCCCGGTGGGCCTGGACAATCTGGCGGACAATCCGCAGGCCCAGGCCGTGCTCTCCGGCGGGGTCGGCGGGCTGGGTGCTGGCCAGGGGCCCGCCCCGGTTGAGGGTCTGGAGCTGGGCGGGGCTGACCCCGCAGCCGTCGTCGGCGATGATGAACAGGCAGCCCGCCGCGGTGGCGGGGGCGGGGGCCACCGTCACGGTGATCCGGCAGCCGCCGGGATTGTGGCGGATGCAGTTGCGCAGCAGGTTGGAGAGCATCCGGTCCAGCAGGGCCGGGTCCCCCGCCACCGGCAGATGGCGGCCCGGGTGGGCCTCCATGAAGGTCAGGGTGTAGCAGTCGGCCAGGCCGTCGTTGAGCACCTCGCTCACCGCCTGGCGGGCCAGCTCCACCCCGTCCAGCTTTTTCCGGTCGATGGGCCGCAGAGCGTATTCCAGCCGGGTGGTCAGATTCAGGTCGGCCACCAGGCTGGTGAGCTTTTCGCTCTGGCGGCGGATGGCCCCCGCCTGTTCCCGGGCCCAGGGCGGCAGTTCCCCGCTCTCCTCCAGCTCGCTGGCATACCCCAGTATCACCGACAGGGGGGTGCGGATGTCGTGGGAGATGCCCCGAATCCATTCGGCCCGGGTGTTGTCCTTGCGGGTGATGTAGGCGGCGGCCCGGTTGAGGCTGGTGTTGATTTCGGCCAGCTCGCCGTCCTCCTGGAGGCGGACCGGCTTGCCGTCGGCCAGGCTGCGGATGGCGTTGAGGATGGGGCCCATGGCCTTTTCCACCCGCCGGGCGCTGTGGATGAACAGCACCACCACCAGCAGCACATTGATATAAAAGATGCCGCAGGCCAGGGTGGTGAGGAAATCGTAGTAGTCCCGGCCCAGGGAGACGTAATACTTGGCCATGGAGCCCTTGGGCCGGCCCACCACCGCCAGGCTGCCGTCATCCAGGGCCCAGACGGTGACCGGCCAGTCCTCCAGATACCACCGGCTGAACTGGGCGATGTCGCCGGAGGAATAGGCCCGGGGCAGCTCGGCGGGCATCTGGTATTCCCAGGCCACCTGTCCCGCCGGGCTGAGGACCATGGCCCAGGCCCGCTCCTCTTTCAGCATCCCGATGGCCTCGGGGTCGGCCTGCCAGCTGCTGCCGCCGCCCTGGAGATGGGCGCAGAAATCCACAATCTGAAACCGGTCCGAAGGGCCTTTCACCTCGCTGATCCCCAGTAGCACCACCAGCACCGCAATGTTGGTGAACAGCAGCAGGGCCAGCAGGCCCACGGTGGAAAAGACATACCGGCGGAAAAAGCGTCGAACAGGATTCATCGGCCCGCCCCCTTGGCGTCGGGCAGATCCAGCCGGTAGCCCAGGCCCTTCACCGTCACGATGGACACCGGACGAGAGGGGTTCGCCTCCATTTTTTCCCGCAGATGGCGGATGTGGGTGGCCAGGGTACTCTCGTAACCCTGCCAGACCGGCCCGCAGACCGTCTCGCACAGGGCGCCGGTGGTGACGATGCGGCCGGCGTTCTCGTACAGCTTGCGGAACAGCTGCAGTTCCTTGGCGGTCAGGGGGAAAGTCTGGCCGTCCCGGCGGACGGCGGCGTTCTCGATGTCCACCTCGGCGGCGGCCAGCCGGACCCGGTGCCCGGTGGCGGGGCTGGTGCGCCGCAGGATGGCCTGGGCCCGGAACAGCAGTTCCCGGGGCAGGAAGGGCTTGGCCAGATAGTCGTCGGCCCCGCTCTCAAAGCCGGTGAACTTGTCCTCGGCCTCGCTGCGGGCGGTGAGCATCAGCACCGGCACGCTGCTGGTGCGGCGCAGTTCCCGCAGCACCGAAAACCCGTCCATCCCCGGCATCATCACGTCCAGAATCACCAGGTCCGGCCGCCGTGCGGCGCACAGGGCCAGGGCCTGGGGGCCGTTCCCTGCCGTCATCACCTGGCCGTAGCCGGCCCGGACAAAAATCCCCCGCACCATCTCCAGCAGTTCCGCTTCGTCGTCCACGATCAGGATGGTTTTGTCCTCATTCATCCCGTTTCACCTCCAGCCCGATGGCATCCGCCCCTTCCCGGGGGCCGGCCGGGAGGGGCTGCGGCGGCCCAATCTGCCGCCTGAATCAAATCCATTGTACCACAAGGGCCGTCCCCTGCCTACGGCCCCGGGGGAATCTCAAGGGAAAATCAAGACCATCCATCTTTGAGTTTCGCTGGAAATTCCCCCGCCGCCGTAGTCAAAACCGCCTGTCCTGCGTTATAATAAGCGAGGCGGAGCCCTGTTTTCCGGACGGGCCCGCCCGGACGTCCCGCAGAGCTGCGGCCCTGCGGGCAAAGGGAGCCCGTCTCCCCATTCTGTCAAAACGCCTACATACGAGGTATGATTGTTATGCGATTTTTCCTGAACCTGCTCAAGCGGCTGCTGGTGTTGGCGCTGGCGGCCGCGCTGGTGGCGGGCGGCCTGCTGACCGTCCGGGGCTACCAGCTGTACCGCCGGGCCCTGGAGGACCAGAGCCTGGAAGCCACGGTGGACGCCATCCGCTCCGCCCCCGATTACGCCCCCCTGAGCGACCTGCCCCAGCTGTATCTCAACGCGGTCATCGCGGTGGAGGACCACCGCTTCACCCAGCACGGCGGCATCGACCTCATCGCCATCACCCGGGCGGCCATCTACGACCTGGCCACCGGCACCCTGGACCAGGGCGGCAGCACCATCACCCAGCAGGTAGCCAAAAACCTGTTCTTCACCCAGGAGAAGGAGTTCACCCGCAAGATCGCCGAGGTGTTCATGGCCTTCGCCCTGGAGCGCCATTACACCAAAGGGGAAATTCTGGAGCTGTACGTCAACACCATCTATTTCGGCGACGGCTACTACGGGGTCACCGAGGCCTGCGCCGGCTATTTCGGCAAGACCCCCGCCGAGATCACCCCCTACGAGGCCACCCTTCTGGCGGGCATCCCCAACGCGCCCTCGGTCTACTCCCTCAGCGCCAACCCCGACCTGGCCAACCAGCGCCAGGACTATGTGGTGCGCCAGATGGTGAAATACGGCTACCTCACCGACCAGGAGGCCGCCGCCCTCTGACCGGCCCCTTCCTCCCATCCAAAGCAAAACCGCCGCCCCGGTTTCGGTGAAGTGACCCCAAAAAGTTAGACAATATTTGAAAGCAAAAATTGTTTAAGCAGCCGAAAGGGCTTGTTGTCTGTGAATAGCAGGCGGCAAGCCCTTTAGTTTTGTCTTAATTCTGC
>NZ_NFHK01000033.1:0-28627 GCF_002161315.1 Faecalibacterium sp. An77 | reverse complement strand
TCTCGTGTTCCTGAATGTGGCTGTATTTTCTGGGCATAGCAAAGACCTCCTGTAGTAGTTTTATTCTACCACAGGAGGCCTTCTTTTTTCACTGTCTACTTTTACTGGAGCAGTTCAGTGCCGGGGAGGGCGTCTCATTTCATCCGTGATGGGGAAATTTCAAGGATTATTCAAAGTTGGGGTCGTCCTTCAGCAGGTGGATGTTGGAGATGAAGGCGCTCTGCTCAGGATCGGTGAAGGGTGCGGAAGCCACATACTTGTTCAGCTGGACCGCGGTGCGGGTGGGATCGGCAATGGTGCCGGCGCCGCCGATGCAGCCGCCGGGGCAGCCCATGCCTTCCAGCAGGTAGCCGTTGTACTTGCCGGCCTTGGCCATCATCAGCATCTTCTTGCAGTCGGCCAGGCTCTGGGCGGAAGCAATCTTGACTTCCTTGTCGGGGTACCACTCGTGGATCTTGTCGGCGACAGCCTTGGCCACGCCGCCCGACTGGGCAAAGCCGCGGCCTGCGGCCGAGCCGTAGTGCAGCTCCTCCTCGCCCTCGGGCAGAGAGGTGAAGTCGATGTCGCGGGCCTCCATGACGCCGGCCAGCTCCTCAAAGGTCAGCACAAAGTCCACGTCGCTGCGGACATGGCGGCGGGAAGCCTCCAGCTTCTTGGCGGCGCAGGGTCCGATGAAGCAGATGCGGGCCTCGGGATCGGCGGCCTTGATCATGCGGGCAGTAAAGACCATGGGGGTCATGGTCATGGAGATGTTCTTGGCCATATCGGGGAACAGGGTCTTGGCCATCATGCTCCAGGCCGGGCAGCAGGAAGTGGCCATGAAGTTCAGCTTGCTGGGGACCTCCTCCAGGAAGTCGTGGGCTTCGTCCACGGTGCACAGGTCGGCGCCGATGGCCACTTCCACCGTCTCACAGAAGCCAACCTGGGCCAGAGCGGCGCGCAGCTTGGGGGTGGTGTTCAGGGCGGGGAACTGGTTGACGAAGGCGGGGGCCACCAGGGCGTAGACGCGGTCGCCGCGGTTGAAGCTCTGGATCAGCTGATAAATCTGGCCCTTGTCGGCGATGGCGCCGAAGGGGCAGTTGACCAGGCACTGGCCGCAGGAGACGCAGCGGGAATAATCGATCTCAGCACGGCCCAGGGCATCCGAATGGATGGCGCCCATGCCGCAGGCCGACGAGCAGGGACGCTCGGTCTTGACGATGGCGTGGTAGGGGCAGACGTCCACGCAGCGGCCGCACTTGATGCACTTGTCCTGATCGATGGTGGAGCGGCCCGACTCCCAGACGATGGCGCCCTTGGGGCACACTTCCATACAGGGATGGGCCAGGCAGCCCTGGCACAGGTCCGAGACCTTGACCATCTTTTCGGGGCAGCGGTTGCAGGCGAACTTGATGACGTTGATCAGCGGGGGATCATAGTACTTGTCCGCAATGTTGGCGTCCTCCAGCCCCGAGACGACGCTGTTGTGCTCGTCCATGCGGCGGGTGGGCAGGCCGATGGCCAGACGGACGCGCTCCTCGACGATGGCGCGCTCGAGGAAGATATCCTTGCGCAGTTTGCCCTCTTCGCCGGGGATGATGGTGTAGGGGATCTTGCGCATCATGTGGTTGGCCTGTTCGCCCTTGACGTTGGCATAGGCCATCCGGGCGACTTCGGTGAATACCGCCCGCCGGATCTGGATGACGGTGGTATTGATGCCTCTGAAGCTCATTCCAAACTCTCCTTTGCTTTGCAGAAAAACCTGGCTCACGCAGTGAAATCTGTGCCATGGGTTTGCCGGCGCAGAGGTACAGAAGACCGGTCTGTCTGCGCCATTTCATACGATTTTATTCTAACACATTTTGTCCGCCTTGAAAAGGGCAGAAGCGAAAAAAGCGTCAAGAAAATAACAAACGCCCTGCAAAAAAGTCCGGGCCGCCGCATTCGGGCGGCAGTCCGGACAAAAATCAGGGGGTGCAGGCGCCCCGGCGGGGCGCTCAGGTTTTCTTTTCCAGGAAGGCGGCGGACACCCGGGCGCCGTCGAAGCGGCCCAGCCGCACCCGCACGATGTCGCCCGAGGCGCAGCCCGGGGCCGACACCGACACCGGCACATACAGCCGTGTGTAGCCGGTGAACACGGTGGCCGAGACGGGGGTTTCCAGCAGGACTTCGTCCTCGGTGCCCTCCAGGTCGGCCAGGACCCGGAGGCTCACCTCCTCGGCCCGCAGGTGCATGGCCCGGCTGCGGCGCTGTTTTTCCCGCTCGTGGATCTGGTCGGGGAAGCTGAAGGCCGGGGTGCCCTCCCGGCGGGAGTAGGGGAATACATGGACCCGCAGGAAGCCCACTTCCTCCAGGAACGCGCAGCTGGCCTCAAAGTCGGCCTCGGTCTCCCCGGGGAAGCCGCAGATGCAGTCGGTGGTGAAGCTGACCCGCCGGCCGGCGTAGGCCTGGCGGATGCGGCGGACAATGTCCAGATACTGGGCGGTGGTGTAGGGGCGGCGCATCCGGCGCAGGGTGCTGTCGCAGCCGCTCTGGAGGCTCAGATGGAACTGGGGGCAGAGCTTGTCCACCGCCGCCAGACGGCGAATGCCCTCGTCGGTGAGCATGTCGGGGTCCAGGCTGCCCAGACGAATCCGGTCGATGCCCTCCACCTGGGCGCAGTGCTCGATCAGCTCATAGAGATTGGTGCCGGTGTCGGTGCCGTAGCTGGGCAGGGAGATGGCGCTGAGGACCACTTCCCGGTAGCCGGCGGCGGCCAGCTGGCCCAGCTCGGCCAGGATGCTGGATTCGGACCGGCTGCGGACCGGGCCCCGGGCCTTGGGGATGATGCAGTAGGCGCACTGGCGGTTGCAGCCGTCCTCCACCTTGATGAAGGCGCGGGTGTGGGTCTCGAACCGGTCCACCGGCATCTCCTCGAAGGACTCGCCCCGGACATGGGGCTGGATGGCCACAATCCGGTCGTGGCCGGCCAGCAGTTTCTGGACGTTGTCCAGGATGGCGCGGCGGTCGGTGTTGCCGCAGACCAGGTCGGCCTCCATCAGCTGGGCGGCGGCCTCGGGGAAGGCCTGGGGATAGCAGCCGGTCAGGACGGTGACGGCGCCGGGATTTTTCCGCTTGGCCTGACGCAGCCATTTGCGGCTTTTCTGGTCGCCGAAGTTGGTGACGGTGCAGCTGTTTACAATATAGACGTCGGCGGGCTCGCCGTCCGGCACCACGGTAAAGCCGCTGCGCTCGAACAGCTGTTCCAGGGCCTCGGTCTCGTTCAGATTGACCTTGCAGCCAAGGGTATAAAAACAAACGCGCATGGAAGTTCCTTTCCTGTCTGGGCGCCCCGCGGCCCGGGCTGAACCGCAGGGAAACAGCGGGGGAAAGGCGGGGCGATGGTGTGTTTTTGAGTATATCGAATCAAAGCGAAAAACGCAAGATCCAATCCTGCCGGACTGCCCGGGCCGGCGGCTGCATAAAATCACACTGGAGTGGTTGCGGGAAGCGGCGTCTGCCCGGGCCGCCCGGATACCGCCGCAGGCGCGGCCTAGAGGGATGGAGGCAAGAGAATGGTTCGTAGGAGTTTGGCTCTCAGTTGCGCGGCGGCGCTTTGTCTGTGGCTGGTGATGATGGTCTTTGCGCCGGCGGCGCAGGCCGCCGGGGAGGAGCCCGCCGCGGTGGAAACGGCGGTGGAGGCGCAGGCGGCGTCCCTTTCGCTGCCCTGCCGGACGGCCATCCTGATCGACCAGGACACCGGCACGGTGCTGTATGAGAAAAACGCCGACCAGCGGGTGCCCATTGCCTCCATCACCAAGGTGATGACCCTGCTGCTGACCTTTGAGGCGGTGCGGGCCGGCAAATTCACCATGGACACCCTGGTGCCGGTGAGCAACCATGCCGCCAGCATGGGCGGCAGCCAGGTCTGGCTGGAGCCGGGGGAGCAGTTCACCCTGGACGAGATGCTGCGGGCCATCTGCGTGTCCAGCGCCAACGACGCGGCGGTGGCGGTGGCCGAGCTGGTGGGGGGCAGCGAGGAGGCCTTTGTGGCCATGATGAACGCCAAGGCCGCCGAGCTGGGGATGACCGACACCACCTTTAAGAATGCCTGCGGCCTGGACACCGAGGGCCACCTGTCCACCGCCCGGAATGTGGCCATCATGAGCCGCACCATCCTGACCCAGTACCCCGAGGTGCTCCACTACAGCGGCATCTGGACCGACTCGCTGCGGAACGGCCAGACCATGCTGGTGAACACCAACAAGCTGCTGCGCCGCTACGACGGCATCACCGGCCTCAAGACCGGCACCACCGGCGGGGCGGGGGTGTGCATTTCGGCGTCGGCCACCCGCAACGGCCTGAATCTGATTGCGGTGGTGCTGGGGTCCAGCTCCAGCGCCGAGCGGTTTGAGGCGGCCACCAAGCTGCTGGACTACGGTTTCGCCAACTATGAGGCCGCCGTCCTGCCCGACCTGTCCGGCCGGCCCCTGTATCTGACGGTGACCGGCAGCGCCGACACCGAGATCCCCCTGGATTATTCCGCCCTGCCCGACCGGCTGCTGGTGCCCAGCGGCGGCGGCGCGTCCCTGGCGGCCGAGATCAGCCTGCCCGACAGCTGCGCCGCCCCGGTGAGCCTGGGGGATGAGGTGGGCACCGTCACCGTCACCAGCAGCGGGGAGACGGTGGGCTCCTGGCCCATCCGTGCCGCTGCTGACGCCGCCGAGATGGATTTTGACGCCGCCGTCCGCCTGATGCTGGAAAGCCTGTTCTGACGCTGGAGCCTCAGCGCCCTCCCGACCCCGGACCGGGCCGGGACGGGCGCTGTTTTGGCCCCGGAGGCCGGGGCCGGCGGCGCTTAAAACAGGACCAAAAGCCCAGATTTTCCCGAACGGTTTCACGATTTTGCAGTTTGACGCGAAAATTAACAGAATTTACAACAGACCCCAGAGGGCCCTTGTTAAAATTGTATGAATCCCGGGGATTTTGGCCTTGACTTTATCGGGGCGGGACGGTACACTTAGAGAAAGAATCTCGTCGCCGCCGGCGGCAGGGGCCTGTGTCCCCGCTGCCCGCAGCGCGGAACCATACAAGGAAGGAACAGTTTGGAGGCCTAGAATCATGAGCGTTTCGTTTAACACCAAGCACCTTTCTCCGTTCATCAACGAAGATGAGTTTGCAGCGATCTATCCCCAGGTGGCGTCGGCCCATCAGAGCCTGGAGGCCAAGAACGGCCCCGGCAGCGATTTCCTGGGTTGGATGTATCTGCCCCGCGACTATGATAAGGAAGAGTTCAGCCGCATCCAGGCTGCGGCCGAGAAGATCCGCAGCGACTCGGATGTGCTGGTGGTGGCCGGCATCGGCGGCAGCTATCTGGGCGCACGCGCCGTGGTTGAGGCCGTCAAGGGCGTCTACCACAACGAGCTGGAGCCGGGCCTGAAGGTCTACTTCTGCGGCAACAGCATCAGCCCCACCGCCCTGAACGACATCATTGCTCTGTGCAAGGGCAAGCGCTTCTCCATCAACGTCATCTCCAAGTCGGGCACCACCACCGAGACCAGCCTCGCCTTCCGCGTGCTGCGCAAGCTGCTGGAGGACCAGGTGGGCGTGGAGGAAGCCAACAAGCGGATCTACGCCACCACCGACCGGGCCAAGGGCACCCTCAAGCAGCTGGCGGACAGCCAGGGCTGGCCCACCTTCGTCGTTCCCGATGACGTGGGCGGCCGCTACTCGGTGCTGTCGGCTGTGGGCCTGCTGCCCATCGCCGCCGCCGGCATCGACATCGCCGAGCTGATGAAGGGCGCTGCCGACGCCATGGAGCGGTTCTCGGTCCTCAGCCCCGACAACGACGCTTACCGCTACGCCGCAGCCCGCAACATCCTCAACCGCAAGGGCAAACAGATCGAGATCCTGGAGTGCTACGAGCCCAACTTCGCCCTGATGAACGAGTGGTACAAGCAGCTGTTCGGCGAGAGCGAGGGCAAGGACAACAAGGGCCTGTTCCCCGCCAGCTGCATCTTCTCCACCGACCTGCATTCCATGGGCCAGTTCATCCAGGAAGGCACCCGGAACATGTTCGAGACCATCGTCAACGTCAAGACCCCCGCCCAGGACCTCTACATTGAGGAGCTGGAGGGCAACTTCGACGGTCTGAACTTCCTGGCCAACCAGAACATGAGCGTGGTCAACCGCAAGGCCATGGAGGGCACCATCCTGGCGCACACCGACGGCGGCGTGCCCCAGCTGCTCATCGATGTGGACGACCTGTCGGCCTACAACGTTGGTTACCTGATCTACTTCTTCTGGCGTGCCTGCGCATGCAGCGGCTACCTGCTGGGCGTCAACCCCTTCAACCAGCCGGGCGTCGAGAGCTACAAGAAGAATATGTTCGCACTGCTGGGCAAGCCCGGCTACGAGAGTCTGACCGCAGAGCTGGAGGCCAAGCTCCAGTAATCGCACAGGAATCCTGCGCCGCAAGGCGTGGAAAATACAGGAGGCAATGACTATGATTAGACTGATTGTTGGCACCAAGGGTTCGGGAAAGACCAAGGCTATGATCGACATGATTAACGAGTCGGTCCGTACCAGCAAGGGCAACGTCGTCGTGGTGGAGAAGGGCATGAAGCTCACCTACGATATCGCATCGGCAGCCCGCCTCATCGACCTCGAAGAGTACAAGATCCAGGGCGGCGAGATGCTGTATGGCTTCGTCGCAGGCCTGATGGCCAGCAACTATGATATCACCGATGTCTACATCGACGGCATCCTGAAGGTCCTCGATCACGACATCAACCGTCTGGGCGTGGTTCTGGACGAGATGGCCGCCATCGCCGGCGACACTGTCCGCGTGACCGTCACCGTCAGCGCCGACGAGTCCATGCTGCCCCACAACGTCAAGAAGTACCTGTAAAAGGTCTCGGACGGTTTCATTCTGAAAAATTTCGGACAGGCCGGTGTGCTCAGGGCGCGCCGGCCTTGCCCGGTCCCGGCACAAAAGAATGAAATTTTTCCCATTTGTGCGCAATTTGGGGCTTGACACAGACCCCCTTTGGCGCTATACTTACAAGGCAGCTTTTTAGAGGTGTACTATGCAATTTGACCTAAGAAGGTTCATCGCATCCGGCCGCGCCAGACAGGAGCAGACTTTTGACTGCGACCTGACGGGGCGTGATTTTGCCGGGTCCCGCATCGAGGCGCCTGTGGCCGCCCGCTTTGCAGCGGAGGCCGACGGGGACGAAGTGCGGATGACTTTGCAGGCAAGCGCATCGGTGCATGGCGAATGCGCACGCTGTCTCGACCCTGTCCAGCTTGAGGTACAGGTGGATGCGGGCTGGACGGCGCGGGAACGCGACCTGGACGACCCGGATTTTGAGCTGCCCGTCAACGAGGCGGGCTGCATCGATCTGGACGACTGGCTCTACCAGGAGTTTTTGTTCCAGGTCCCCACGGTCCTGTTGTGCAGTGCCGACTGCCCGGGGCTGTGTCCCCAATGCGGGCGCAAACGTCCCTGCTCCTGCC
The DNA here is from genome assembly GCF_002161315.1 of Faecalibacterium sp. An77. Taxonomy (NCBI): domain Bacteria; kingdom Bacillati; phylum Bacillota; class Clostridia; order Eubacteriales; family Oscillospiraceae; genus Faecalibacterium; species Faecalibacterium sp. An77. Next base: position 21,151 of record NZ_NFHK01000033.1, on the reverse strand, counting down.
CGGCTGCGCCGGAACAAAGCGCACAGCCGGATGCGAGGCTGAGCGTACTGAAATCACTGCTGAATTGATATTCCATCCAAGGAGGTGCAAACTATGGCAGTACCCAAGAGACATCTTTCCAAGGCCCGCCGCGATAAGCGTCGCAGCAACGTCTGGAAGCTGGAGGCCCCCACGCTGGTGAAGTGCAGCAACTGCGGCTCTTTCAAGCTCCCCCACCAGGCCTGCGGCAACTGCGGCTACTACAAGGGCGAGGAAGTCATCAAGAAGGGCTGATTTGCATTTTACTTGGTGGCATCATGGATGTATGACAGAAGGGGAGGGCGTGCCGCGCCTTCCCCTTCTTCGCGTTTTGAGACGCATTGCGAAAGGAGGCGGCGCCTATGGCCATGAAGATTGATACCGTCGCTGCGGGCAGCGACGCCCAGGCGCTGGGCCTGGGCCCCGGGGATGAGCTGTTGTCGGTGGACGGCAACGCCATCAACGACGCGCTGGACTACCAGTTTTATACCGACAGCCCCGGCTTTCATCTGACCGCCCGGGTGGACGGCGTCCTGCGGGAGTGGGACGTGGCCCGTCAGCCCGGCGAGGATTTCGGCTGCAATTTTGCCACCTATCTGGGGGACAAAAAGCACTCCTGCGCCAACCGCTGCATCTTCTGCTTCATCGACCAGCTGCCCCCCGGTATGCGCAAAAGCCTGTATTTCAAGGACGACGACGAGCGTCTGTCCTTCCTGTTCGGCAACTACATCACGATGACCAACATGCACGACCGCGAGATCGACCGGATCATCAAGATGCACATTTCGCCGATCAATATTTCGGTCCACACCACCAATCCCGAGCTCCGCTCCAAAATGCTGGCCAACCGCCGCGGCGGCGAAACCCTGAAATACCTCTACCGCCTGGTGGAGGCGGGCATCGCGGTGAACTGCCAGCTGGTGCTGTGCCGCGGGGTCAACGACGGGGACGAGCTGCGCCGCACCCTCACCGACCTGCTGGCCCTGGCCCCCATGGTCCAGAGCGTGGCGGCGGTGCCCTGCGGGGTCACCGACTACCGGGAGGGGCTGTACCAGCAGACCCCCTACGATGCGGCGTCCAGCGCCGAGGTCATCGACATCATGGAGGCCTTCGGCGACGAGGCCAAGGCCCGCCATGGCGTCCGGATCATCTACCCCAGCGACGAGTGGTATCTCAACGCCGGGCGTCCCATCCCGCCGGCGGAGTTCTATGAGGACTTCGCCCAGCTGGAAAACGGCGTGGGGATGTGGCGGCTGTATGAGGACAGCTTCCGGGCCGAGCTGGAGCGGGCCCACGTGGTCTATGAGGAGAAAAAGATGGACGTGGTCACCGGCACCATGGCCGCCCCCCTCATCACCGCCATGATGGAGGAACTGCACCGGCAGTACCCCATGATTTCGGTGACCGTCCACCCCATCCAGAACCGCTTTTTCGGCGGCAACGTGGGGGTGGCGGGCCTGGTCACCGCCACCGATATCATCGACCAGTGCGCGGGCAAGCTGACCAGCGGTGTGCTGGGCGTGCCCGAAGTGATGCTGCGCAGTGAGCGGGATATGTTCCTGGACAGCATCACGGTGGAGGAACTGGCCCGGCGCCTGGGGGTCAAAGTGGAGATCCTGCCGGCCGACGGCGGCAAGGAGGCCCGCGCCCTGCTGCGCAGCGGGCTGCATATTTCCCGCCGCAGAAAGCCGAAGAAGGAGGAAATGAGCCAATGAGTAAACCCATTGTCGCAGTGGTGGGCCGGCCCAACGTGGGCAAATCCACCCTGTTCAATAAACTGTGCGGCCAGCGCCTCGCCATTGTGGAGGATACCCCCGGCATCACCCGGGACCGCATTTTTGCGCCCTGCGAGTGGCAGGGCCACGACCTGCTGCTGGTGGATACCGGCGGCATCGAGCCCAAGGCCACCGAGGGCATCCTGGCCCATATGCGCCAGCAGGCCCAGATCGCCATCGACACCGCCGACTGCATCATCATGGTGGTGGACGTCCGCTCGGGCCTGACCTCCTCCGACGAGGAGGTGGCCCACATGCTGCGCCGCAGCCACAAGCCCATCATCCTGGCGGTGAACAAGTGCGACAGCGTCGGCGAGCCGCCGGCCGAGATGTACGAGTTCTACAACCTGGGCTTCGATGAGGTGATGCCGGTGTCGGCGGTCCACGGCCATGGCACCGGCGACCTGCTGGACGCCGTCTGCGCCCATCTGGACTTTTCCGAGACGGTGGTGGAGGAGGACCGGATTCCGGTGGCCATCATCGGCCGGCCCAACGTGGGCAAGTCCAGCCTGACCAACCGCATCCTGGGCGAAAACCGGATGATCGTGGCCGACGAGGCCGGCACCACCCGGGACGCCATCGACACCCCGGTGGACAACGCCTATGGCAAGTTCATCTTTACCGACACCGCCGGCCTGCGCCGCCGCTCCAACATTGAGGAAGGCCTGGAGCGGTATATGGTGGTGCGGGCCCTGGCGGCGGTGGAACGCAGCCGGGTGGCCCTGATCCTGGTGGACGCCACCGTGGGCTTCACCGAGCAGGACAGCAAGATTGCGGGCTATGCCCACGAACAGGGTAAGGCCTGCATCATCGTGGTCAACAAGTGGGACGCCGTGGAGGGCAAAGAGACCAACACCATGGAACTGCAGCGCCGGGGGTATGCCGAGTGCTTCAGCTTCATGAGCTATGCGCCCATCATCTTTATTTCGGCCCAGACCGGCTATAACATCGACCGGCTGATGCGGCTGATCCGGGACGTGGACACCCAGAACGGCGCCCGCGTGCCCACCGGCGTCCTGAACGAGATGCTGGCCCGGGCCACCGCCCGGGTGCAGCCCCCCACGGACAAGGGCCGCCGCCTGAAAATCTTCTATCTGACCCAGGCCTCCACCCGTCCGCCGACGTTTGTGGCCTTTGTCAACTCCAAGCCCCTGTTCCACTTCAGCTATCAGCGGTACCTCATCAACCAGATCCGCGAGAGCTTCAGCCTGGAACACACCCCCATCCGCCTGGTGGTCCGCGAGCGCGGCAGCGGGCAGGTCGGGGCGAAAGACGTGTAATCAACCCTGGAAGAAATGGCCCCGGCCTGCATGGATGCGGCCAGCCAGCCGGGGCTTTTGGTACCGGCGAAGGAAGGCGGGTCCTGCAGATACAGCCTGTGTGAACACAGGGCCTGCCGCTGCTTGATTCAAAGGAGGAATCCCTATGCTGATGGATTTTCTGATCGTCCTGGCGGTTGCCCTGGAGGCATACCTGCTGGGCAGCATTGACACCGGCATCCTGGTGTCCAAGTTTGTCTACCACGACGACGTCCGCCGCCACGGCAGCGGCGCCGCCGGTATGACCAATATGCTGCGCACCTTTGGCAAGAAGGCCGCCGCCATGACCGCCGCCGGCGACGTGCTGAAGGGCGTGGCTGCGGTGTGCATTGCCCGGTGGCTGTTCGGCTATATGTCGGGCCAGCTGTTCTCCCAGTTCCTGGGGATCTACCTGGCGGCCATTCTGGCGGTCATCGGCCACCTGAAGCCCATTTACTTCGGCTTCAAGGGCGGCAAGGGCGTCCTGGTGGCGGCCGGCACCATTCTGGCGGTCCAGCCGGTGCTGATTCCCTTCCTGATGGTGGTCTTCCTGGTCTGCCTGATCCCCACCGGCATGGTCTCCCTGGGCAGCATTACAGCAGCAGCCTCCTATCCCTTCCTGACCCTGGCCTATGGCCTGCTGAGCGGCTACGGCCTCCACGATGTGGTGGTGATGACGGTGGGCGGCGCCATTATGGCCGGCATGGTCATCTACATGCACCGCTCCAACCTCCAGCGCATCCGCGAGGGCAAGGAGTATCGCTTCGGCAAAAAAGGCAAGGACAACAACGGTACCAAAAACTGAGCCTGAACCCACATAGAAACAGCAAAGCCCCCGCCGTTCCCGGCGGGGGCTTTTGTTGCGGGTATCCTTCAAAAAGCGGCAAAGGCTGCGGTTTCGTCCCGGCAGAGGGCGCCCCAGGGACTGGCGGTCAGCCGGGCCAGGGCATGGGCGAACCGCCGGCCGGAACTAGACTGCCGCGGGCAATACAAACAAAAAAACACCCGCTTCGATTGAAGCAGGTGTCTTGGTGGAGATAAGCGGGATCGAACCGCTGACCTCTTGAATGCCATTCAAGCGCTCTCCCAGCTGAGCTATACCCCCATATTCTTGACTGTCTTAAGTGCTGTGCACCGGCGACGTCAGTTATTATAGCAGAGGAGAGGGGGAATGTCAACTGTTTTTCTGCAATTTTTTGCAAAAAAATGCCGCCTCCCGGACGGCATCCGGGAAGCGGCGGAAAAACAACGCAGATACAAAAGACCTTGGCTGAATCAGGCGGCGGCCTTTTCCTGCTCCAGGAACAGCTGGGGCGCGGCCTTGTAGATCAGCAGGGCGGCCACCAGGGTGATGATGGTTTCGGGCAGCATGTAGCTGGCGTTGTAGGTCAGGCTGTAGACCCAGGCGGACAGGCCCTCGTTCAGGTTGCCCCAGATCAGCACGCCGGACAGGAAGCTGCACATGAACCGCAGGAAGCCGGCCATGAAGGTGCCCACGGCGATGCCCACCGCCCGGTTGGAGAAGGGACGGGCGAACAGCTCGGCCAGGCCCAGGGCCATGAACGCCAGCACATAGTCCAGCAGCACCTCGCCCAGGAAGTACAGGAAGGTGGGCACCGGGGGAGCCCAGAAGCCCAGCAGCATCTGCAGCAGGCTGTTCACAAAGCCGGTGAACAGGCCCCACTTGACGCCGTGGCGGAAGGACACCAGCACAAAGGGCAGCATGCTCAGCAGGGTGACGCTGCCGCCGTTGGGCATGGTGAAGATGCGGATGTTGGACAGAACGGTGCCCACCGCAATCATCAGGGCGCATTCCACCAGGATGCGGGTCTTGGAATAGGTTTTGGTCATCAGAAATCGCTCCTCAAAAAAGTAGTACACAAAAACAAAAGCGCCCGCTTTGCAGCAGGCGCATGGGGTGTTTACAAAACCGGACGTTCCGCAAACTTACCTACGCCGGCATTACCCGGATCAGGTTGGAGGGTACTCCGCTTGTGCGGATCTCAGCCTTTCGGCGCCCCTGTTTTCATGTCCACCGTCCAGTATAGACAACTGTGGAAAAATGTCAACCCCCGGGACGGGATTTTCTTGCCCCAGGGCGGGGGCGCGTTCCCTTTTGGGGCGAAATGCGCTATAATAAAGCCAAAGCCGGCGGCCGGAGGGCCCCGGCACAATCCGAAAAGGCGGTGAAACAATGATCAACATCACAGCGCTGGTGGAAAACACCACCTCCGACGAGCGCCTGGACAAGGAACACGGCCTCTCCCTCTACATTGAGGCCCTGGGCCACAGGATTTTGTTTGATATGGGGCAGACCGATCTCTTTGCCCGCAACGCCGAGGCCCTGGGCATCGACCTGGCGGGGGTGGACCTGGCGGTGCTGTCCCACGGACACTACGACCACGGCGGCGGCCTGGCCCGGTTTCTGGAGCTGAACCAGACCGCCCCGGTCTACCTGAACCAGCACGCCTTTGAGCCCCACTACCACGGGGAGGAGCGGTACATCGGCCTGGACACAGCCCTGGCGGCCAGTCCCCGGCTCCGCTTTGTGGGGGACCGGGAAGAGATTGCCCCCGGCCTGACCCTGGCCACCTGCAACGGCCTGCCCAAGCGGGAGGACCTGGGCAGCTTCGGCCTGACGGTGGAGGAGGACGGGGCATTCCAGCCCGAGGACTTCCGCCACGAGCACTATCTCCTGATCGAGGACGCCGGGCGGCGGGTGCTGATCAGCGGGTGCTCCCACAAGGGGATTCTGAACATTGTGGACTGGTTCCGGCCGGATGTGCTGGTGGGCGGCTTCCACTTCAACACCATGCCCCTGGACGACGCCCTGGCGGGCTACGCCCGGCAGCTGTCGGCCTACGGCACCGAATTCTACACCTGCCACTGCACCGGCCGCAAGCAGTACGCCTTTATGAAGGAGTACATGGACCATCTGGCCTATCTTTCCACCGGCCAGACCATCCAGGTGTAAAACCCGGTGCGCCGGTCCGTTCCCAACAAAAAACACCCCCGGGCGCTGTGGGCGTCCGGGGGTGCGGTGGTTTTGGGGGAACGTTAACGCTTGATGTCGTAGTTCATGTTCATCAGGTTGCGGATGGTGCCCACGTCGTCGGTGATGTTGGCGTCGCCGTGGATGGTGTGCTTGATGGCGCTGCTGGCCACCGCAAAGTTGATGATGTCCATGGCCTTGTAGTTGTGGAGCATGGCGTAGATCAGGCCGCTGGCGAAGGCGTCGCCGCCGCCCACGCGGTCCAGAATGTTGAAGGTGAACAGCTTGCTCTCGAAGGTATGGCCGTCCAGCCACATGAAGGCCTTCAGGCTGTTCTCGCTGCCGCTGTGGGCGTAGCGCACATGGCGGGCGATGCACTTGATGTTGGGATACCGCTCAATGAACCGCTGGAAGATCTCGTCCTGCTGCTCATAGCTGGGCTGCAGGGGCACGCCGTCCTTCCAGTCGCCCTTGGAATGGTCGTTCTCGTCCTTCCACAGGTGGTAGGGCTCGATGCCCAGCAGCACGTCCACATAGGGCAGGCACTCGGTGCAGAAGTCCCGGGCATCCTCCCAGCTCCACAGGGTGCTGCGGAAGTTGCCGTCAAAGCTGACGGTCAGGCCCTTTTTCTTGGCGGTTTTCAGCAGGTCCATGGTCAGGGCCCGGCAGTTGGGGGCCAGGGCCGGGGTGATGCCGCTCAGGTGCAGCCAGTCGTAGCCGTCCAGCAGGGCCTCCAGGTCCACCCGGGAGAAATCGTACTCGGTGATGGCGCTGTGCTTGCGGTCGTAGGTGACCTTGGACGCCCGGATGCCGTAGCCGGTCTCCAGGTAGTAGGTGCCCAGACGGTGGGTGGGGACATCCTGCTGGGTGGCCAGAATCATGGGAGTGCAGTGGACGTCGTTGGAGCGCAGCATGCGGACCGCGCTCTTGCCCAGGCTGTTGTTGGGCACCACGCTGAAAAAGGTGCTGTCCACGCCCAGGTTGGCCAGCGCCAGGGCGATGTTGGCCTCGCTGCCGCCGTAGCTGGCCTCAAAGCTGGAGGCCATGCGGATTTTTTCGTAGTTCGGCGGGGTCAGACGGAGCATGATCTCACCGCAGGTGATGAATTTCGGCGCGTCGGTATCTCTGCTCAACAGAGGATTGTAGTGTTCCATAGGGCTCCTCCTTCAAGTTCCCGGTGGGCGGGCGGGTGCAGGCCCCAAAGGCCGCACGTTCAGTGTTGTATCCATTATATTGCTTTTCGCAGAGAATTTCAAGCAGCTTTCCCAAAACGTTGGAGGCAATGTGCCAAAATTTGTGGAAACCTGCTGTGCATTTGGATCAAAATGCGGGGATTTCAGCGCCGCGACGCCGAAATCCGCCCCTTACACCCCCGTCAGGTCAAAGCTGGGGGTGTATTCCTCCCGGGCGCTGCTCTTCTGCTGCATGTATCCGGTGGTGAGGCCCTTGTCCATGGCGTAGTTCACCACCCGGCGGTATTCGTAGGTGGTGATCCGCCGCCCGATGCCGTGGTCGGCGGCCTGATAGAAGGGGGTGAACTGGCTCATGAGGCTGGGCAGGAAACAGCCGGGGGCGGCGTCGTTCCAGGCGGCCATCTGGTCCAGTACCCGGAAACTGTCATCCGTGTGGCCGGGGATGGCCAGGTGCCGCAGAATCACACCCCGCTGGAGGATGCCCTCGCCGTCAAAGACGGGGCGGCCCGCCTGGGCCAGCATGGCCTCGATGGCGGCTTTGGCGGCGGCGGGGTAGTCGGGGGCGGCGGACAGGTCGGCCGCCAGGGCAGGGGAGATGTATTTCAGGTCGGCCAGCCAGATGTCGATGTACCCCGCCCAGCGGGCCACGCTCTCGACGGTTTCATAGCCGCCGGTGTTGCAGACGATGGGCAGGTGCAGCCCGGCGGCCCGGGCCTGGTCCAGGGCGGCCATAATCCAGGGCTGCCACTGGCCGGGGGTCACCAGGTTGATGTTGTGGGCCCCCTGGGCCTGAAGGTCCAGGAAAATTTCGGCCAGCCGCTCCACGGTGATTTCCTTGCCGAAGGCCTGGGCGCTGATGGGGTAGTTCTGGCAGTAGCAGCACCGCAGAGCGCAGCCCGAGAAAAACACGGTGCCGCTGCCCCGGGTGCCGCTGATGCAGGGCTCCTCCCAGAAGTGGAGGGCCGCCCGGGCCACTTTCAGGGTGCCGGCGGCGCCGCAGTATCCGGCCCGGCCGGCGGCGCGGTCTGCGCCGCAGCGCCGGGGGCACAGGTCACAGCGGCTGGGGATGGTGAAGGTTGTAGACATAGTGCATAAAGTCCCTTCCAAAAGATTTACGGATTTGACCTGCAAACAGTATACCATTTTTTCTGCCCGGCGTGTTATACTGAGTATTGAAAAAACTTGTATCCTTTGAAAAGAACGGATTGAGAAGCATTGCGCCGCGCTCCGGCGCGCAAGGAGGGATGATCCATGCAGACCGAAACCGACGAAATCCGCAAAAATCTGAAATACCTGAACCTGCTGGCCCGGGACTACCCGTCCCAGGCGGCGGCCGCCAGCGAGATCATCAGCACCCAGGCCCTGCTCAAGCTGCCCAAGGGCACCGAACACTTTATGAGCGACCTCCACGGGGAAAACGAGGCCTTTGTCCACATCCTGAACTCGGCCTCGGGGGTGATCCGGGAGAAGGTGGACGCCGTCCTGGGGGAATCGGTTCCCGCCGAGACCCGGGCCGAGCTGGCCACCCTGATCTATTACCCGGCGGAAAAGCTGCCCCAGCTCAAGGCCCGCCAGCCCAGCCAGTCCGCCCTGGAAAACTGGTACAGCGAGACCCTGCTGCGCCTCATTGATATCTGCCGTCTGGTGTCCTCCAAACACACCCGCAACCACGTCCGGTCCTGCCTGCCCTCGGGCTGCGGCTATGTGCTGGACGAGCTGCTCCACGCCCATTTCGAGGACCACGACAAGGATTTGTATTACGGCCAGATCGTGGGCAGCATCATCGAGAACGGCCGGGCCGACCGGTTCATCACCCGCCTGTGCGAGCTGATCAAGCGGCTGGCGGTGGACAAACTCCATATTGTGGGGGACCTGTTTGACCGGGGCCCCCGGCCCGACATCATTCTGGACCTGCTGCTGCGGCATCACAGCGTGGATATCCAGTGGGGCAACCACGATGTGGTGTGGATGGGCGCCGCCGCCGGCAGCCCCATCTGTGCCGCCACCGTCATGAAAACCACCCTGGCCTACCACAACCACGGGATGCTGGAGGACATCTACGGCATCAACCTGCGGCATCTCCAGCGGCTGGCCGACCAATACTACGGCCAGGACGACCTGTCCATCTGGATGCCCCACACCGACGCCGCCCGGGGCCCCTACACCGAGGGAATGCTCCACCGCTGCGCCGTCATGCACAAGGCCATCTCCATCATCCTATTCAAGCTGGAGTGCGCCGTCATCGACCGCAACCCCGATTTTCAGATGGAAGGCCGGGACTACCTGCGCCGGATCGACTGGGAGAAGGGGACGGTGAACATCGCCGGGAAGGACTACCCCCTGCGGGACACCAGTTTCCCCACCGTGGACCCCGCCAACCCCGCCGCCCTCAACGAGGACGAGCAGATGGTGATTGACCGGCTGGTGGCCTCCTTCCGCCAGAGCGAAAAGCTCCAGCAGCACGTCCGGTTCCTGTACGCCAAGGGCAGCGTCTACCACATCGAAAACGGCAACCTCCTCTACCACGGGGCGGTGCCCATGACCGAGAAGGGGTCCTTTGCCTCCGAGCGGTTCGAGGGCCGGACCTATTCGGGCCGGGCCCTGATGGACTACTGCGACGAGCGGGCCCGCCGGGGCTACTACAGCCCCGAGGGCAGCGCCGCCCGCCAGAGCGGCCAGGATTTCCTGTGGTATCTGTGGTGCGGCAAGCTGTCGCCCCTGTTCGGCCGCAGCGCCATGACCACCTTTGAGCGGATCTATGTGGCCGACCCCGCCACCCATGCCGAGGTGAAGGACCCCTATTATACCTGGTACAACGACGAGGCCGCCTGCCGGCGGATTCTGTCCGAATTCGGGCTGCCGGGGTCCTGCCACATCATCAACGGCCATGTGCCGGTGAAGGAGAAAAACGGCGAGAGCCCCATCAAGGGGGGCGGCCGGCTGATTGTCATTGACGGCGGGTTCTGCCGGGCCTACCACGAGAAAACCGGCATCGCCGGCTACACCCTGACCTATTCCAGCCGGGATATGTCCCTGCGGACCCATCAGCCTTTCATCAGCGCCGAAAAGGCCATCACCGAAAACATCGACATCGTCTCCCGGGAAAACATCCTGGAACAGGAGAACCACCGGGTGCTGGTGGAGGACATCGACGAGGGCGAGACCCTGCGGGAAAAGGTACATGACCTCAAACAGCTGGTGGCTGCCTATCAGCTGGGCTGGATCAAGGAGGCCGAGGTCCAGGACCGGGTGTGGTAACTGCCTCTTGACGCCCGGAGGAAATATGTGTATTCTGTGTAAAAGAGAGAAAAAATACGAATGAATATGGAGAATCTGGGCAAAACAGAAAATAAGAGAAAACCTCTGGCCTGAAACTTTGCTTTTTTCCTGGAGTTGTGTATAATAGGGTGAGCCGCAAGGGAAACGGCGTGTTTGCGCTGCCCTGAAAATCCGCCTGGCTGTGTACAAAAATCCAGTCTAGGTGCAGGGAACGTGTGCGGCGTGGGACGTTTATTGAATCTGCGGACCCATGAAGGAGATCATTACTTTGGAGAAGTTTGTAATTACCGGCGGCAAGCCCCTGCAGGGCGAAGTCGCTATTTCGGGCGCCAAAAATGCGGCGGTGGGCATCCTGCCCGCCACCATCCTGGCGGCCGGCGTCTGTGTGATCGAGAATCTGCCCAACATCAGCGACGTATCCGTCAGCCTGAACATCCTCAGCGCCCTGGGCGCTCAGGTGCGGATGCTCAACCGCAACACCTACGAGATCGACACCACCCATCTGGTCAGCACCAACGTGCCGGACGACCTGTCCCGGCAGATGCGGGCCAGCTACTATTTCCTGGGGGCGCTGCTGTCCCGCTTTGGCAAGGCCCAGGTGGCCATGCCCGGCGGGTGCAATCTGGGCCCCCGCCCCATCGACCAGCACCTGAAGGCCTTCAGCGCTCTGGGCGCCCAGGACAGTGTGGATTACGGCATGATCACTGTCCGGGCCAAGGAGAAGCTGCAGGGCGCCCGCATCTTCTTTGATAAGGTGAGCGTGGGCGCCACCATGAACGCCATGCTGTCGGCGGTGATGGCCGAGGGCCAGACCATCCTGGAAAACTGCGCCAAGGAGCCCCATGTGGTGGACCTGGCCAACTTCCTGAACATGTGCGGCGCGGACGTCCGCGGCGCCGGCACCGACGTGATTAAAGTCCGGGGCGTCAGCCAGATGCACGGCTGCACCTACAGCATCATCCCCGACCAGATCGAGGCCGGCAGCTATATGGTGGCCGCGGCGGCCACCGGCGGCGACGTGATGATTCACAACGTTACCCCCAAGCACCTGGAACCCATCACCGCCAAGCTGCGGCGCTGCGGGGCCGAGGTGGAGGAGTTTGACGACGCGGTCCGGGTCACCCGCACCGGGCCCATCCTGCCCACCAAGATCAACACCATGCCCCACCCGGGCTTCCCCACCGACATGCAGCCCCTGATGGGCGTGCTGCTCAGCGTGGCCAAGGGCACCAGCACCATCACCGAGGGCATCTGGGACAACCGTTTCCGCTATGTGGATGAACTGCGGAAGATGGGGGCCAACATCCAGGTGGACGGCCAGGTGGCGGTGATCGAAGGGGTGGAGCGGCTGATGCCCGCCCCCCTCCACGCCAGCGACCTGCGGGCCGGCGCGGCCATGGTGGTGGCGGCCCTGATGGCCGACGGCACCAGCGAGATCGAGGAGATCAGCCACATCGAGCGCGGCTACGAAAACATTGTGGAAAAGCTGCAGGGCCTGGGGGCCGACATCCGCAAGGTGGAGCGGGTCCCCGCCGCTCTGGAGCAGGCTCTGTAACAAAACCGAACCAACCCTGAATCCCTGGAGTCGCACCGGCCTGGCGCGGCTCCTTTGATTCGTTGTACACCCAGGGCAGGGAGGGCCCTTTTCCCCCATGGCAGAATTCATCTCGCTTTATTCCGGTTCCTCGGGCAACTGCAGCGTGGTCCGCAGCGGCGGCCGCTGCCTGCTCATCGACATGGGCAAGGGGGTGCGGGTCACCACCGGCGCGCTGCGGGAGGTGGGGCTCCAGGCCGCGGACTGCGCCGGCATCCTCATTACCCACGAGCACAGCGACCACGTCAAGGGCCTGGCCACCTTCCTCAAACGGCATCTGCTGCCGGTGTACGGGGCCCAGGCCACCCTGGATGCGCTGGAGGCCGGCGGCGTGCTGCCGGCGGGGTGCCCGGTCCATGTGCTGGACCCCCAGACCGGCGACGAGGAGGAAATCGGCGGGTTCGGGGTGCGGGCTTTCCCCACCAGCCATGACGTGCCCTGCGTGGGCTACCGCATCACCACCCCCGAGGGGAAAGTGATGTCCATTGCCACCGACCTGGGGGTCCTGACCCCGGCGGTCCATGCCGCCCTGGCCGGGTGCGACCTGGTGGCCCTGGAGAGCAACTACGACCCCTATATGCTGCGCAACGGGCCCTATCCCTATTACCTGCGGGCCCGCATCGAGAGCCCCCGGGGCCATCTGTCCAACGACGAGTGCAGCGAAAAGCTGGCCGAGCTGGTGCAGCAGGGCTGCGAAAAGTTCGCCCTGTGCCACCTGTCCCAGGAGAACAACACTCCCGCCCTGGCGCTGCAGACGGTGTTCACCACCCTGGGCGCGGCGGGGGCCGTGCCCGGCAAGGACTGCATTGTCCAGACCCAGCGGCGCAATGAGGTCAGCCCTACGCTGGAATTTTGATCGAAACAGTTGACAAAAACGCTGTACATGCTTATAATTTGAGTGGTGCGGCCGGGGGTGTGGCCCCCTGCCGCCCGCCTGAAATCAAAAAGGTTATTTGGCGATGACAGGGCCAGGAATGTGCGCCCAGCCGTTCAGAGAGAGGGTTTTTCAGCTGTGAGGCCCTCCGGCTGTTCACGTTCCATGCCACCCTCGAGCTCCCGGCGAAACAAGCCGGGCGCGGCGCAGCGTTATTGCGGCAAAAGAGGCGGCAGGCCACCCGGCCCGCCGCAAGTTGGGTGGTACCACGGAGCAGTTACGGCAGCCTTCGTCCCTTGTCGGGGCGGGGGCTGCTTTTGTTTTCGCCGCGCTGCCGTTTATATTCAGGCCCCGCATGGCGGGGCAGAGCAAGGAGAGAATCGTTTATGCAATGGACCGGTTTGAATGAACTGCGTGAAAAATACCTGAGCTTCTTCGAGGGCAAAGGTCATCTGCGCCTGGGCAGCTTCCCCCTGGTGCCCAAGGACGACCCCAGCCTGCTGCTGATCAACAGCGGCATGGCCCCCATGAAGAAGTGGTTCCTGGGCCAGGAGGAGCCGCCCCGCCACCGGGTCACCACCTGCCAGAAGTGCATCCGCACCCCCGACATCGAGCGGGTGGGCATCACCGCACGCCACGGCACCTTCTTTGAGATGCTGGGCAACTTCTCCTTCCAGGATTACTTCAAGGAGGAGGTCATTCCCTGGGCATGGGAGTTCCTGACCAGCGACCAGTGGATGGCCATCCCCAAGGACAGGCTGTATATCTCGGTCTACCTGGAAGACGACGAGGCCTATGACATCTGGACCCAGAAGGTGGGCATCGCCCCCGACCACATGGTCCGCATGGGCAAGGAGGACAACTTCTGGGAGCACGGCTCCGGTCCGTGCGGCCCCTGCTCCGAGATTTACTTTGACCGCGGCATCGAGTACGGCTGCGGCAAGCCCACCTGCGGCCCCGGCTGCGACTGCGACCGCTATATGGAGATCTGGAACCTGGTGTTCAGCCAGTTCGATTCGGACGGCAAGGGCCACTATGACCGCCTGCCCAAGCCCAACATCGATACCGGCATGGGCCTGGAGCGTCTGGCCTGCGTGATGCAGGGCGTGGGCAACCTGTTTGAGGTGGACACCGTCCAGAGCGTGCTGCACCATGTGGAGCACATCGCCGGCAAGACCTACAAGCAGAACGACAAGACCGACATCTCCATCCGCGTCATCACCGACCACATCCGCAGCTGCACCTTTATGGTGTCGGACGGCATCCTGCCCTCCAACGAGGGCCGCGGCTACGTGCTGCGCCGCCTGCTGCGCCGCGCCGCCCGTCACGGCCGTCTGCTGGGCATCCAGGGCCCCTTCCTGGTGGACCTGGTGGAGACCGTCATCCAGTCCAGCGAGAGCGCATACCCCGAGCTGCGTGAGCACGCCGCCTACATCAAGAAGGTGGTGGGCACCGAGGAGGCCAACTTTGCCCGGACCATCGACGCCGGCATGAACATCCTCAACACCCTCATCGACGGCATCGAGAAGGCCCATCAGCACGTCCTGAGCGGCCTGGATGTCTTTAAGCTGAACGACACCTTCGGCTTCCCCCTGGACCTGACCCGCGAGATCGCCGCCGAGCAGGGCATCGAGGTGGACGAGGAGGGCTTCCACGCCGAGATGACCAAGCAGAAGGAGCGGGCCCGCGCCGAGCGCCTCAAGAAGAATATTTCGGGCTGGAGCGCCGACCTGTTCGGCTCTCTGGAGGCTGCCCCCACCGTCTTTACCGGTTATGACACCCTGAACGACCAGGGCACCGTGGTGGCCCTGTCGGACGAGGAGACCCTCACCGACGCCATCGCCACCGACGACCAGGCCAAGGAAGGCGTGCTGGTGGTGCTGGACAAGACCCCCTTCTACGCCGAGATGGGCGGCCAGACCGCTGACCACGGCGTCCTCACCGGCGACAACTGCACTCTGCGCGTGCTGGACGTGAAGAAGACCCCCAAGGGCTACTTCGTCCACACCTGCGTGCTGGAGAACGGCTATGTCCGCGTGGGCGACGTGCTGAACGCCCAGGTGGACCGTGAGTACCGCTGGGCCATCGCCCGCAACCACACCGCCACCCACCTGCTGCAGGCTGCCCTGCGGGAGGTCCTGGGCGACCACGTCCACCAGGCCGGCTCCTATCAGGATGCCCATGTGACCCACTTCGACTTCACCCACTTCAGCGCCGTGACCCCTGAGGAACTGGCCCGGGTGGAGCAGATCGTCAACGACAAGATCTATGAGGCCCTGGAGGTCAACGTCCGCAGCATGCCGCTGGACGAGGCCAAGAAGATGGGCGCCATGGCCCTGTTCGGCGAGAAGTACGGCGAGATCGTCCGCGTCGTGGACGTCTGCGGCTGGTCCACCGAGTTCTGCGGCGGCACCCACGTCAAGAACACCGCCCAGATCGGCTGCTTCAAGATTGTCAGCGAGTCCTCTGTGGCCGCCGGCATCCGCCGCATTGAGGCCGTCACCGGCAAGAACCTGCTGATGCGGGCCAACGCCAACGAGCTGACCCTGCGCCAGACCGCCGCCGCCCTCAAGGCCAACAACGTGGCCGACCTGGCCGCCCGTGCCGAGGCCGTCATGGCCGAGAACAAGGCCCTGACCAAGGAGCTGGATACCCTCAAGGCTGAGGTAGCTGCCTCCAAGGTCACCGACCTGTTCAAGAACGCCAACGAGGTCAACGGCGTCAAGATCGTCACCGCCTACTTCACCGGCACCGCCAGCGACACCCTGCGCGGCATGTGCGATACCATCCGCGACAAGGCCGTCAACCCGGTGGTGGCCGTCCTGGTGGGCAGCGACAACGGCAAGACCACCATGGCCGTGGCCGTCAACAAGCTGGCCCAGGCCAAGGGCCTCAAGGCCGGCAACCTGGTCAAGGAGCTGTCGGCCATTGCAGGCGGCAAGGGCGGCGGCAAGCCCGACTTCGCCATGGCCGGCCTGAAGGACGCCACCAAGATCGACGAGGCCCTGCAGGCTGCAGGCGAGGTGGCCGGCCGCCAGATGGCCTGATCCACGGCCCGCGCGCGGCTTTGGACGCCGCGCTGACTGATAACGGCAGAAACCGGCCCCCGGCCGGGCGCTGCCGGCAGATTCACCCACGAAAGGAGCTGTCACAACCATGGATGACTGCCTGTTCTGTAAGATCGCTGCGGGGGAAATTCCCTCCAACAAGCTGTACGAGGACGACCAGCTGCTGGCCTTTTATGACATCGACCCCCAGGCCCCGGTCCACTTCCTCGTCATCCCCAAAAAGCACATTCCCTCGGCCGCAGCCCTGACCGAGGCGGACGGGGCCCTGCTGGGCCACATCTTCGCCACCATCGCCAAACTGTGCAATGACCTGGGCTGCGACGGCGGCTACCGCATCGTGTCCAACGTGGGCGAGGACGCCGGCCAGAGCGTCAAGCACCTGCACTTCCATGTGATGGCCAAGCGCCCCATGGGCTGGCCCGCAGGCTGAGAGCCCGGATCGGAAAAAGGAGAGAATCACAACATGGCTGAAACCTATACTTTGAAGGTCGCGGGCCTGACCCGCGAGCTGACCATCTGCAAGGTGAACGACCACATGGACATTGCGGCCTTCATCATGCTGGGTGACAGTGAGCTGACGGTGGCCGCAGCCGCCGAGCTGCTGAAAAAGTGCCCCGACTTTGACATCCTGCTCACCGCCGAGGCCAAGGGCATCCCCCTGGCCCACGAGATGAGCCGTCAGAGCGGCAAACCCTATGTCTGCGCCCGCAAGAACGTCAAGCTGTATATGAAGGACCCGGTCATCGTGGAGGACCAGTCCATCACCACCGCCGGCAAGCAGAAGCTGGTCATCGACCGCAAGGAGCTGGACCAGATGAGCGGCAAGCGTGTGCTGGTGGTGGATGACGTCATCTCCACCGGCGGTTCCCTGAAAGCCCTGGACGCCCTGGCCGAGCAGACCCACTGCGAGATCGTGGGCCAGGCCGCCGTCCTGGCTGAGGGCGACGCAGCCAAGCGGGAGGACATCATCTTCCTGGAGCCGCTGCCCCTGTTCTTCCACTGATGGGGTGAGGCGGCCGGTCTGCGCACTTTTTGCCGGTGCGCTGAGCGCACAGCTGATCGCTGCTTATGAGCCGCAGGTGACCCTCGGGCCGCTTGCGGCTTTCTTTGTCGGGATCTGCCTGGCGGTGATGCTGCTGGGCGGGCGGCGCAGGGGATATGGACCCTGGCTGCTGGCGGGGGCCATGCTGGGCATCGGCTTTACCCTGCGCACCCAGGCCCGGCTGGAAGCCCTCACCAGCCGGTACGACAACACCACCGTCCGCCTGGTGGCCAGCGTGGAGGAGGTAAGGGAGGGTTACACCCGGCTGAATGTCCGGGCCAGGCTGCGGGTGGAGAGCGTCCGGGGGCAGGAGGCGTCCTTCTGCTGCTGGTGCGACAACCTGCCGGCCTGTGAGGCCGGGGATCGGATCGAGGGGATTTTCACCCTGGAATCCCCCGGCCAGGAGGACCGTCCCGGCCGCTACGCCGACGAAATCGTCTTTCTGGCCGACTACAGCCAGCAGTTTGCCTGTCTGGGAGAGGCGGAAGGCTTTCGGGCCTGGTCGGCCCGGCTCCAGCAGACCCTCAGCGATGCTCTGTGCAAAGATATGGAAGGGGACGAGGCCGGCGCCCTGGCCGCCATGGTGGTGGGGGACCGAAACCGGATTTCCACCGAGCTGAACAGCGCCTACCGGGCGGCGGGACTGTCCCATGTGCTGGTGGTCAGCGGAATGCACGTCACCATCCTGTGCGGCATGGGCCTGCCGGCCCTGTGGGATATGAAGCGCTGGCTGACGGCAGGGCAGAAGCTGGCCCTGCTGCTGCCGGACAAACTGGGCTTTAAGCTGTACCGGCGGTTCGGGGTGCGGCTGGCCCAGATGCAGCTGCGTCCCGCCCGGCCCATGGAGGGCTGTTTCAGCCGGCGCAGGGTCTGGGCTCTGCGGCTGCGGGCCCTGGGGCCGGTGGCTCTGGCCGTCCTGCTGACCGGCATCACCGGCTTTACCCCGTCGGTGCTCCGGGCCGCCGCGGCGGTGGCCATCGGGGCCTTTGGGGTGTGGGTCATGGCCCCCGCCGACGCCATGACCAGTCTGGCTCTGGCCGGGCTGGGGATGAGCGCCTTTAACAGCTACGCCG
This sequence comes from Faecalibacterium sp. An77, assembly GCF_002161315.1. Lineage (NCBI taxonomy): Bacteria > Bacillati > Bacillota > Clostridia > Eubacteriales > Oscillospiraceae > Faecalibacterium > Faecalibacterium sp. An77. Next base: position 2,945 of record NZ_NFHK01000033.1, on the reverse strand, counting down.
TCTGCGACGTGGGCTTTGAACTGTCCTATGCGGCGGTGATGGGCACCCTGGCAGGGGCGGCCCTGGCCCGCCGCCGCACCCAAAGGCTGAACGACCGCCCGGCCTTTCGCCGGGAGGGGATGGGACAAGCGCCCCTGATCCAGCGGGCGGCTCTGCGGCTGGCGCGGGCGGTCTGGACCACGGGGTGCATCTCCCTGTGCGCCTCGGCGGCCACCTTCCCGGTGCTGGTTCTCCGGGGGATGAGCACCAGCCCCTATGCGCTCATATCGGGTGTGGCCGTCCTGTGGGTGGTGCAGCCCATGATGATTCTGGGCATCCTGGCGGCCCTCACCGGGCTGGTGCCGGCACTGTACCCGGTCTATCATCTGCTGGCGATGGGAGCCGGAGCTCTGGCCCGGCTTCTGAACGCCTGGGTGGAGATGGTGTCCCAGTGGCCCGGGGCCCAGATGGCTTTTGACAGCCGCTATGCCGCCGCAGTGAGCCTGATCCTGATGGGCCTGTGCTACCTGGCCTATCAGGGCCGGGTCCGGGCCCGGTTCTGGGTGCCGGCGCTGGTGCTGGCGGCTGCGGTGGGGATCGGCGGGGCGGTGGTCCTGAGCCGGGATGTGGTGCAGGTGGCCCTGGTGGGCAGCACCCAGACCCCCTCGGTGATCCTGACCCAGAACGGCCAGACGGTGGTTCTCTACCGGGGCGGCAGCAGCGGCCGCACCGCGGTGGAGGGCTGGCTGGAAAGTCACGGCCTGTCCCAGCCCTGCCTGCTGGTGGATTTGCGCAGCGAACCCTCCCGGGTGACCCGCCCCGAGGCGGACCGGGTGATTCTGGCGTCGGGGCTGGGAGATTATGCCACCTACCGGGGCCAGCGGGGCGATATGAAAGTGGAAGTCCTCTGCCTGCCCCAGGGCCGGGCCGCCCTTGTGACGGTGGGCCGGTGGCGGCTGGCAGCGGTCAACGGCACCTTTGAGCTGGCCCAAACCATGGAGGTGGACTGGCTGCTGGCCTCTCCCTCCGACCCGTCGGCCTTCCGGTGGGAAGGGGTGCTGGCGCTCAAGGAATACGACTGGATGGACCCGGACACGCCCCGGGCGTCCGGGCTGCTGCTGCGGCCGGGCGGGGGCGTGCGGGTCCGGCAATGACAAAGGAGGCGAGGCGCGATGCCCGCAGAAACCAAGCTGGCGGTCCTGGCGGAACAGGGCTGCCCGGTGTTCTATTTTTACTCCACCGAGAAATATCTGGTGCACCAGGCGGTGCAGGCGGCCTGCCGCCTGCTGGCCCAGGGGGCAGAGGAGGAGATGACGGTGCTGGACGGGTCGGCTCCCGACGTGGAGCAGCTGGTGATGGCGGCGGGCACCATCTCGTTTTTCGGCACACGGCGTGTGGTCTGCCTGCCCGAGGTGGACCCCGGGGCCTACAGCGAAAAAGACCTGGAAGCCTTCATGGACACGGTGGCCAGCCTGGAAAACGCCGTGCTGGTGCTGGGCAGCGTCTTTGAGGCCGAGCGCACCGGCAAGGCCAAGCCGGGCAAGCGGGCCCAGCGGCTGATTGCCCAGTGCAAAAAGCTGGGCTGGGCCGAGGAACTGGCCAAGCCCGGCCCCGCCCAGCTGCGGCAGATGATGACCGACCGGGCCCAGGCCCAGGGGGCCGAACTGACCGGCCCGGCGGCCTCGGCCCTGCTGGACCGCTGCGGCGATGACCCCTACCTGCTGGAAAACGAGGTGGACAAGCTGGCGGCGGCCTCGGGCTACCGCACCATCACCCCGGCTCTGGTGGCCGACATGGGTGTGGTGAGCCTGGAGGCGGACGTCTTTGAGATGGTGCGGATGGTGACCGCCCGCAACGCGGCCGCCGCCTGCAAGAAACTGCAGGTTCTGCTGCGGCTTCAGCAGGAACCCATCGCCATCACCGCCGCCCTGATCGGCAGCTACGTGGACCTGTACCGGGTCAAGCTGGGCCAGCAGAACAAAAAGAACTACACCGCCGTGTTCAAGGACTTCGGGTACAAGGGCAGTGATTTCCGGCTCAAGCGGTCGGCCCAGACGGCGGCAGGCTACACCCTGCCCCAGCTCAAGCGGTGCCTGAATATCCTGCTGGAACTGGACAAAAACCTCAAGGGCCAGCCGGTGAACCCCCAGGTGCTGCTGGAAATGGCCCTGTGCCGCCTGGCCATGGAAGGAGGCAGCCGATGAGCGAACGTCTGCATACCGGCCGGGTGCTGGTGGTGGAGGGCAAATACGACGCCGCCCGCCTGGCCGGCCTCACCGACGCCATGATCCTGCTGACGGGCGGGTTCGCGGTGTTTTCGGACAAAAAACGCCAGCGGCTTCTCAAGCAGCTGGCAGAGCAAAACGGCCTGATTCTCCTGACCGACTCGGACAAGGCGGGGTTCCAGATCCGCACCTACATCACCAACCTGGTGGGGGAGGAACACGTGGTCCAGGCCTATGTCCCGGCCATGCCGGGCAAGGAGCGCCGCAAGGCCGCCCCCGGCAAGGAGGGCCTGCTGGGGGTGGAGGGGGTGCCCGACGAGGTGATCCTCCGCAGCCTGCGGCAGGCTCTGGGCAGCGAGGCCGACCAGCCCGCCGCCCCCCGGACCGGCCGGGCCGTCACCTACACCGACCTGTACGACTGGGGCCTGTCGGGTACCGCAGGGGCCGCCGAGCGGAAATACCGGCTGCTGGGAGCCCTGGGGCTGCCGCCGAGACTTTCCAAAAAGGAAATGCTGGAGGTATTCAACCGGCTGTATACCTTTGAACAGCTGGACCACCTGCTGCAGCAGCTGGAAGAACCCGAATCCTGAACAAAACGAACGCCCGGGCCTTTCCCGCAAAAGTGAACCGCTCCAGTAAAAGTAGACAGTGAAAAAAGAAGGCCTCCTGTGGTAGAATAAAACTACTACAGGAGGTCTTTGCTATGCCCAGAAAATACAGCCACATTCAGGAACACGAGAA